>JBKPMI010000279.1:0-2562 GCA_046732075.1 Acidobacteriota bacterium
GTGAAGGTCCCTAATTTTCCGGCCGCCGAAGATGGGCTCAGGTTGACCTGCGGCGCACGGTGGCGCCTCCTGATCGCTGCTTCCTTCCGGACCTGACGAGGTTCGGAGGCTTCCGTCGCACAGGACCCGAACCCATCTTCGACGGCCGGAGGCGGGATTCTAGCCGAAGCGAGTTCTCCGTTGTCAGTGCTCGTTCTCCGCGGGGCGATTCCAGAGAGCCAGACGGAACAGCACCACGATTCCTGCGAGAAGACCCACGACGAGATCCAGGTTCAGAAACGCGCCCTCCGGCAATTCCGGCCACGCCCCGATGACGTCGCCCGCGGTGTACAGCCCCGAAAAGATCGCGAGCCAGACGAGGCCAGCCGTCGCGGGCCGCGCGAGGCGTTCCGCGAGCGTCACGGCTTGCGGGCGCGGGCCCGGACGAACGCGAGCACGGACTGCGCGAGGTCGGAGGGGATCTCTTCGGGCTTGAGCGACTTCAGCATCTTCCCGGTCGCGCGGTAGCTCGTGAGGAATCGAACGCAGGGCGGGCACATCTCGATGTGGCGCTCGAAGTCCGCGCGCTCCGGGGCCGCCATGGTCCCGTCCTCGTACTCGCCCAGCAGATCGAGGATCACCTGCCGGCAGGTCCAGTCGGTCATCGCGCTTCCGCCTGCGCGGGGCCGCGCGAGACCTCGCCCAGCCGCTGCCGCACGTACAGGCGCGCTCGGTGAAGCCTCGACTTCAGTGCCGGGATGGAGATCTCCAGCGTCTCCGCGATGTCGGCTGTGCTCATCTCCTCGACGTCGTACATCCAGATCACGTCCCGGTAGGCGGGGGGAAGGTCCGCGATGAAGTCTCCGGCCTTCTGCGCGAGCTCCCGCGCGATCACCCCGTCCTCGACCGACGTCGTCCAGTCCGTCAGCTCCGGGGAGGCGATGTGCCCGTCGGAGGCGAATTTCGGCAGGAAGTCGTCGATCGAGACGGCGGTACCGGGTTTGCGCCGCCGGGCGCGGCTGTAGGCCTGGTTGAGGGCGACCCGGTAGAACCAGGAGAAGAACTTCTTCGACTCGTCGAAGGTCCCGATCTTGCGGTAGAGGGTCAGGAACGAGTCCTGCGTCGCCTCCTCTGCATCCTCCGCGTTGCGGAGGACGCCGTAGGAGAGCGAGTAAACCCGGGCGTGATAGCGCTGCACCATCTGCTCGAAAGCATCCTCGTCACCCGACTTGATGCCCCGAACCAGATCGAGGTCGCTCGGCTCCGCTTGCGCGGCAACGCCGTCGGGCTTCATCCGGAAAGACGCTTCCAGAGCCGAAAGGGATTCAAGATTACGGATTCTACCGGTGCGGAAATCGTGGCGGAGAGGGAGGGATTCGAACCCTCGGTACCTTTTGGGCACACACGCTTTCCAAGCGTGCTCCTTAAGCCACTCGGACACCTCTCCGAAGCGGCGAATCGTACAACAGGGGTTCGATTACGACTCCTCCCCCAGCCGCCGCAGCGTCTCGTACGAATAGATGCCGTCGTCGTGGCCGTCGCCCCACTTGATCTGAAGGGCATAGCCGCCGACGGCGCGGTGCGACACGAGCTGGAACGACCTCTCGGTCAGCGGCCGATTCGGGCCGCGGTACACGTTGCCGAGGAGGTCCCGCTCCCCGCGGCACATCGCGCACGGACACTCGCGGCGCAGCTTCTCCAGCGGCAGGTAGTCCTCGCGGCCGTCCTCCCAGACGATCACGAGCTCGTTCCCGACGTCGACGACGGCCTTCGGCGGCGGGACGGGCATGCGGCTATTTCAGGCCCTCGACGAGGTAAAGATCCGAGAGCACCCGTGAATAAGTGTAGACGTATGTCTGACGGTCAGCCGTGGTGAGCACCGGGGAAATGTCCTGTACGCCAGACGCGTCTCCCGGCATCAACGTCTTCCAGGGCTCCTTCTGGCCGGTTCGCACGTCGAGCAGATAGACCTTCAAAGGCAGCTCTCCCCGCGTGTACAGGAGCAGCTTTCCATCAGAGCCCCAGCTCGCCGCGAAATCGGTCGGCCCGACGCCAGCAACGGGAACTGGCTCTCCGCCTTCGATCGGATAGAGGTAGAACCTTCGATCGGGACCGCGCGCCGGAACGTATCGGCCGTCGGCCGACACGGCGCGGTACGCTCCGCGATAGCCCTCCGGGCTGACTGCCTTGATCGGACCCCCGGATAGAGAACGGACGTAAATCCGCTCGCCGTGTCCCCGCTCGGAGGCGCCGAAGACGATCCGTTGCCCGTCCGGCAGAATGGCCGCAGAACGGACCCGCACGTTCTCCTTCGAGAGGACCCGCGGCTCTCCCGCGCCGACCGGGAGCAGGACGATCTGCGGATCCGATGCGGTCCGAAGAATGGAGAGCGCCCACTTTCCGTCGGGCGAGAAGGTCTGTCCGTTACCCTCGCCCAGTCGAATCGCCGGCGAGCCATCGAGATTCCGGGCATAGACGGAGTACCCCAGCCCTCCGCCCTCGCCGGACTCGTTGATCAGGATCATCTTTCCGTCCCGGGAGATGTCACTCTGTCTCTTATACACATCTGACGCTGCCGACGAC
>JBKPMI010000280.1:0-14694 GCA_046732075.1 Acidobacteriota bacterium
GCGGGGGAGTTTGGCCGGGCGCGCCGACCGAAACGCCCGGCGGAGTACGCGAGCGCCCCGATGACGAGAACGAAGACGATCAGGCCGGCGACCAGACCCGGCGGAATGCGGCCTTCGCGGTCCATATCCGGATCATTGTGCACCGAGTGTGCCGCTCAGGTGCTTCCGGAGCGACGTCCCGCTAGCGCGGAGGTTGGGGGCGCGGGTCCGGGGCGACGACCGAACCGGGAGCCGCCGAGTCGAACGGCCGGCGGACGAGCTGGTCGAAGGAACGCAAGCTGGCCCACTCGACGACGCGGCGGAGATAGTCCACGAGTCCCGGGCGGACGGACCGCTCGAGCTGGCGGGCCCGCGTGACCCCGGCAGACGTCGCGAAGTAGTGCTGCCACCCCTCCTGGTCCGAGATCTCGATCGTGACGAGACCGTCGCTCGCAAGGGCCTGCGCGTCCGGATAAACGTCGGGCGAAAAATTTCCGGAGCTCATCGAGCGGAACTCGTAGAACGACGCGCCGACGTCCCGCGGATACGTCTCGCGCAGGAGATGGAGAGACTTCTGCAGCTGGAGCGGAGCGAGACCGAGTCGCGACAGAGCAATCGCGAGGAGTGTCCAATCCTTGCGCTCGATGCGAGCGCCCGTGTCCGCCAACCCGCGGATGGAACCCACCGTGAAACCTCTCTTCCCGGAAACAATCCTGCTCCTGCCCGGAGACGCGATCAAGCCCCCTTCGTCGGGCAGTGACGCCGGTCACTGGCCCTTCCAGAGGACGCAGAGACTTGAGGGTTCTCGTCTCCTCCTTTCGCACGACACCCGTGCGACCGGGAGGCTGCCCTGACCTTTTGCGAGTGGGAAATTGGTGCGAAAGGAGGGACTCGCGCCGGCCGGTCGCTTCGCGACGCGCGGCCTGTTGCCGCGGCCGGCACTCTCTGTCGGTGGGGGCGGACCCCCACACCCCCCTTGAGGGTTCTCGTCTCCTCTTTTCGCACGACACCCGTGCGACCGGGAGGCTGCCTTGAGGTTTTGCGTGTGGGCTATTGGTGCGAAAGGAGGGACTCGAACCCTCACGGTTTTACCCACAGGTTCCTGAAACCTGCGCGTCTACCAGTTCCGCCACTTTCGCGGGGGTCGGAATGCTAGCGGGAACTCCCCCCGGAATCAATGGACGGCGGCGCCCCGGCGCCGCCCCGGGATGGCGGCGAGATTTTCCGATACGACAGCGGACCGGGCGAAGTAACATCCGCCCGATCTTTCCAACGCGGCCACGCCGGAATTACCACCAGGAGGGCTCGATGAGACAGACCAGCGCGGCATACCGAGGTTCGATCGTTCTTCTCTCCGCGGCGACGCTTCTCGTCGCCGGAAGTCTCGCGTGCCAGAAGCGCGCACCGGTCGCCGAGAAGGCGGCCGGCAGCGAGAACGCCCCGAAAGCGACGCTCGCGAAGAACAGGTTCACCGTCGATCTCGTCGAGAAGCCGGCGTTTCCCCTCCCGAACCATCTCGAGCAGAAAGACATCGCGGCGGGGACGATTCCGTTCGCGACTCTATTCGACGACGGGGACAAGCTGTTCCACACGCCCTACAACGGCCTCGACGGAGTCGGCATGCAGCACACGCCGGCGGGCACGCCTCTCCACCGTTTCTCGGTCGGTCCGATCGCCGGAAGCCCGGTGCCCGTCGGAGTCCAATCCTGCGGCAGCTGTCACAACATGCCCTTCGGTGCGGGCGCCGGCCTTGCGAACACGCGGGTCTTTTTCGATCCGGATCAGAACGGCCAGCCGCCGTACGACGCGCGCGCGACGATCTCGCTTTTCGGCAATGGAGTCATCCAGCTGGTCGCCCAGGAGATGACCGAGAAGCTCATCGCGGCGAAGGAAACGGCCGCGCAGCAGGCGAAGGCGACGCCGGGCACCCCCGCGAGCCAGCCGCTGACCGTCAACGGAGTCGACTTCGGAACCATCACCGCGACGGCGAGCCCGACCGGTGACGTGAAGTACGACGTTTCGAAAGTGCAGGGCATCTCGCCGGACCTCGTGGTGCGGCCGTACGGCTGGAAGGGACAGATCACGACGCTTCGGAACTTCTCGGTCGCGGCCTCGAGCTTCGGCATGGGGATGCAGGCCGAGGAGTTCGTCTGGCGGCTGCCGCCGGCCGCCGGCCCCGATCCGGACGGAGACGGGGTGACGCGCGAGCTCTCGGTCGGCGACATCACCGCCATGGCGATCTACAACGCCGCGCAGGAAGTGCCGACCGATCTCGACCACGTTGCCGCGATGGGGTTCACGACGGCGCCCGACGCAGCGGCCAAGGGGATGATCGACCATGGACGGCAGCTCTTCAAACAGGTCGGTTGCGTGACCTGCCACGTTCCCGAGATGCATCTCGGCAATACGGTCTTCGAGGAGCCCACGCGGCGCGGCGCCGGCCAGTACCTCGACGCATTTCTCGCCGGCAAGACGCCCGACTACGACCCGGCGAGGCCCGTGCGCTTCGACTTTCTGAAGGACTCCCAGGCGCCGCGGCTCGAGGCCGATCCGAAGGGCGGCGCGGTCGTTCGCCTGTACGGCGATCTCAAGCGGCACGAGATGGGGCGGCAGCTGGCGGACCCGGCGCCAGTGGCGGTTCTCCACGTGACCCTCGCACCGCTCAAGTACGACGACAAGGTGGTCATGGTGCCCGCGAGCCAGTATCTGACGCCGGAGCTCTGGGGGGTCGGCAACACCGGTCCGTATCTGCACGACGACCGGGCCGGCACCCTCCACGAAGCCATCACGCTCCACGGCGAGGACTCTCCGCCGGCGGTGGGGGAGCCGGGGAGAAGCGAAGCGCAGGAAGCCCGCGACGCCTACGTCAAGCTGACGCCGGACGACCAGCGTGCCCTCGTCGCGTTCCTGAAGAGCCTCGTGAACTTTTCGACCCAGGAACCTTGAACTGAACCTCGAGGGTGCTCTTTCGGCCGCGACCGTCCGGAAAAACACTCGGCTGATCCTGGTCGCGGGATACGTGGCCTTCATCGCCGCGGGCTTTCTCGTCCCGTGGCAGCCCCGGCTCTTCTGGACGGTGCTGCTGCCGCTGCTGATCCTCTTCATCGTGATCGGCGGCTTCCACCCGTGGCGCTCGATCTGTCCGCTGGCGGCGTTTGGCGAGATCGGCCGCAAGCTCCCGCGACGAGTCCAACACCGCGCGCCGGAGTGGCTGGAGCGCTTCCACATGGTGGTCCCTTTCGCGTTCCTCGCCGCGATGCTCGTCCTGCGGCATTTGGCAACGAACGGGGATGGGCGGTGGATTTCGGGTCTCCTGATCGTTCTCGCGCTCGCGGCGTTCGCAACGAACGTCCTCTTCACGGGCAAGACCTGGTGCAACTTCATCTGCCCTGTCGGCGTCGTCGAGCGCATCTACACCGATCCCTCGTCCCCGCGTCACGCCGCGGCCAACTCCCAGTGTGAGCGCTGCACCGCCTGCAAGAGGTCGTGTCCCGACATCGATCAGGAGAACAACTACTGGCACGAGCTCACGGAGAAGGGCCGCCGCTTCGCGACGTACGCGTTCCCCGGCCTCGTGTTCGCCTTCTACTTCTACTTCTGGCTGCGGGTCGGTGACTGGGAGGGCTACTTCGACGGCCGCTGGACGCGGCAGATCGCGGATGCCGGGCTCGCGTTCGGTCCCGGCTTCTTCTTTGCGCCGGGCGTCCCCGCAATCCTGGCCGTCGCGCTGACCCTCACGGTCTGTGCCCTCGGCAGCTACGCCTTCTTCCGCCTGCTCGAGGCCAGCGTGCAGCGCCTGCTTCCGGGTTTCGACCGCCGGCGTCATCTCATGCTTTCGCTCGCCGCCTTCACGGCATTCAGCGTGTTCTACTTCTACGCGGGCGCCCCCACGCTTCGCCGGATCCCGGGCGCGACCCGCAGCTTCGCGTTCGTCGCGCCGGTGATCGCGACCCTCGTGCTCGTCCGCCGCTGGGGGCGGCGCCGCGAGACTTATACGCGCGAGCGGGGCGCCGCCCGGCTCATGCGGACCTGGAGCTTCGAGGGGCCGCCACCCGCGGATCCCATCGAGGCGTACACCCGCGCGCAGGCGAGCGAGCAGGCGCGCGACCAGCTCCTCGCGGGCTACATCGAAACACTGCGGGACGTGGTCTCGGACGGCATGGTCGACGAGAGCGAGGCGCGCATGCTGGCCGAGATCCGGAAGCAGTTCGGCGTAACTCCGCGCGAACACGAGAGGGCCGTCGCCCGTCTCTCCGCGGAGGACCGCCGGGTTCTCGCCTCGGGCCGGGTCGTCACCGTGGAGGAGCGCCTCCAGCTCGAGACCTACCGGGCGGCGCTCACCGAAGCGCTGCTCCGCGCGGCGTCACCCTCGGAGATCGAGTTGCTCCGCGAGGAGTTCGGCATCGCCCTGGAGCAGCACCAGGCGCTCGTCGAGCGTATGCGCAGCGGATCGGGTCCGCTCCTCGAGCGGGGCCGGCGAGAGATCGGCGAGGCGGCCGCGCGACGCGCCGACCGCGAAGCTCTGCTGGCGTTCCCGCGCGGCGAGGCCATCGATCTCCTGGAATTCCTCCTGGGCCGCGCCGAGGCGGCCTCGCTCGAGCGCGTCTTCGACCTTCTCGAATCGATCGGGGCGCGGGAGAAGATCCTCCTCCTGCGGCCGGGTCTGGCGAGCCGCGATCCCGGCACCCGTCGCCAGGCGTTTCGCGAGCTCGCGCAGGCGAGCCCGGAGGCGCGGGAGCTCGGCTCTCTCCTCGAACCGTTCGTGGTCGAGCCGCCGGACGCAAGGCCCGGAGGCGTCCTCCGCGAGATCCTCGAGCGGCTGGTCCGGGACCGCGATCCCTACGTCCGGGCGGCCGCGGTCTGGGGCCTCGGAATGACGTCGCCCGGATCTCCCGCGATCTTCGCAGCCGCGCGCGATGACACGGATCCGCTCGTCACCGAGGCGGCGGGCGCCTCGCTCGTGCCGGAGGACGAGGCCGATCGCGCCGCGCGCGAGGCGCATTTCGCGGGCCGCACGCGAGTCTCGCGGATGCAGTTCTTACGGAACGTCGCCATCTTCTCGGAGCTCGAGGCGGACGACCTGCTCGACCTCGCGGAGCTCGGCCGGGAGGAGGAAGTTCCCCCGGGCCAGGCGCTCTGCGAACAGGACCGGCCGGATTCCGGAGACCTCTTCGTGATCCTCGCGGGCCGGGCAGTCGTGCGCGTCCGCGGCGGCGCGCCCGGACAGGAGCGGGACAGCCGGGTTGCGGAGCTCGGACCGGGCGAGGTCGTCGGCGAGCTTTCCCTCTTGGACGGCAGTCCCCGGAGTGCCACGGTCGTCCCGGAAGGCGGGCCGCTGCGCGTCCTGCGCGTTCCGGCGCAGGCGTTTCGCGAGCGGCTTTTGCCGCGCGGCCGCGTTTCCCGGTCCCTGCTGCTGACGCTGACCCAGCGGCTGCGCGGCCTGTCGGCGCGGCTCTCGGAATCGGAACGCCAGCCGGCCGCTCGATGAGCCTCACGGGGCGCATCGCGACTGTGATCCGCGTCACGGTCGTTCGCGTCCGCCCCGCTTCGGCCGCCTTTCGGGTGGCTTCGTCCCCGGGAACCCGATCCGACCAATGGATAGGTTGACAGTGGTTCTTCCGCTTGCGACCATGACGTCACAGTGAACGCCAGATCGACCGCTTGTTGTTGTTGTTGTCGGATCTCCTCCGGCCGCGGTCGCGCTGCGTTCCGAGTGTTCAACATCTAAGCTCGAATCCAAAGCAGATCGAAGGCCCGAGGGGAAACCTCTCGGGCCTTTTTCTTTTTGCACGAAAGGCAGCGAAACAGAGTGATCGAAACAGGGGCAGCGGAGATTCCGGAGACAGAGCGGCTCGCGGCCTCGCTCGCGGGCAGGGCGCCGCACGAGATCCTCGCGCGCGCGGTCGAACGGTTTCCCCGGATGACGTTCGCCACGGGTTTCGGCGTCGAGGGCTGCGTCCTCATCGACGTGATCGCCCGCCACGACCTGCCGATCGACATCTTCACGCTGGACACCGGTCTCCTGTTTCCGGAAACGGCCGCGCTGTGGCGCCGCCTCCAGGAGCGCTACGAACGAACGATCCGGGCGGTCCGTCCCCGGAGGTCCGTCGCGGAGCAGGGGGCGGAGTTCGGCGAACGGCTGTGGGAGCGAGCCCCCGACCTCTGCTGCGGAATGCGGAAGGTCCTGCCCCTCCGCGCGGAGCTCTCGGGCTTCGACGCCTGGGTGAGCGCGATCCGGCGCGACCAGACGCGGGAACGTGCCGCGACTTCGGTGGTCGAGTGGGACTCGAAGTTCGCACTTGTAAAGGTCAGCCCGCTGGCGGACTGGTCGAGCGAGGACGTGTGGTCCTACGCTCGCGCGAACGACGTGCCGTACAACCCGCTGCACGAGCGCGGGTATCCCAGCATCGGATGCCTTCCCTGCACGAGCCCGGTCTTTCCGGGGGAGGACCCGCGCGCCGGCCGCTGGCGGGGTCTCGAGAGAAAGGAATGCGGGATCCACTCGCGCTCCGAGCGGCCACAACTCGTCTCGCACCGGAAGGAGAGACCGGACAATGCCCGCATTGGTTGAGCCGCACGGCGGCGTTCTCGTCGACCGCTTCGTCGCGCCCTCGGACGTCGCCGCGTTCCAGGAGCGGGCGCGCTTTCTGCCCCGGATCGATCTCGACTCCCGGGAACTCGCGGATCTCGAGATGATCGCGACCGGAGCGTCGAGCCCGCTCACCGGCTTTCTCGGACTCGCGGACTACGAGAGCGTGGTCCGACGGATGCGGCTGGCCGATGACACGGTCTGGTCCCTGCCGGTCACGCTGGCAGTGACCGAAGAAATCTGCGCTGCGCTCGTGCCGGGCTCCGAAGCCGCCCTCTTCGGCGCCGGACGGCTGTGGGGGACCCTCGAAATCGAACAGATCTTCGACCGCGATCCTCTCGCGGAGGCGCTGGCAATCTACGGCACCGTCGACGTCTCCCATCCCGGCGTCGCGTACCTGCTCGCGCGTCCCCGATGGTTGGTCGCCGGGCCCGTGCGCGTCCTCCCTCTGCCGGACGACCTGCCGTTCGCGGCGCGGCGGTTGACCCCGCGGGAGCTCCGCTCCGAGATCGCCGCCCGCGGCTGGCGCACCGCGGTCGGGTTCCAGACCCGCAATCCGATCCACCGCGCGCACGAGCACCTGACCAAGCTCGCCCTCGAGATGACCGACGGGCTGGTCATCCATCCACTGATCGGCGAGACGAAGAGCGGCGACGTCACCGCGGAGGTGCGGTTCCGCGCCTACGAAGCGCTGGTCGCAAACTACTACCCCGGAGATCGGACCGTGCTCGCGGCGTTCCCGGCGGCGATGCGCTACGCGGGGCCGCGCGAGGCGATCTACCACGCGATCACGCGCAAGAACTACGGCATGACGCACTTCATCGTGGGGCGCGACCACGCCGGAGTCGGGAAGTTCTACTCTCCGTACGCCGCGCAGGAGATCTTCGAGCGCTTCTCTCCGGGAGAGATCGGCATCACGCCCGTGAAGCTCGACGCCACCTTCTTCTGCCACGCGTGCGACTCGACCGCGTCCTCGCGGACCTGCCCGCACGACGCCTCCCACCGGCTCGACCTGTCGGGTACCCGGGTCCGCGAGCTCCTGGAGAACGGGGGAGAGCTTCCCCGCCAGTTCACCCGCCCGGAGATCGCGGAGATCCTGCGTGAGCATTACCGCAGCACCGGCAACGGAAACGGCAATGGCAACGGCCACGGCCATGGAAGCGGCCACGGAATCGGCGATGGTGATCGGCCGCCGGTCGTGGTTCTCCCGGGCCGGCCGGAGGCGCCGTCGTCCGAAGGCGGCTTCATCCTTTGGTTCACGGGCCTGTCCGGCGCCGGCAAGAGCACGCTGGCGAACGCGCTGCGCACGCGCCTCTCCGCGGAACGGCCGGTCGAGATCCTCGACGGCGACGAGGTGCGAACCTTTCTGTCCGCGGGGCTCGGCTTTTCCCGGGAGGATCGCGACACCAACATCCGGCGGATCGGCTACGTCTCGCGTCTCCTCGCCCGGAACGGTGTCGTCGCGATCGCGGCGGCGATCTCTCCGTACTGCGAGACCCGGCGGGAGGTTCACCGGCTCGCGGTCAAGGACGGCGTTCCCTTCCTGGAGATCTTCGCTCACGCCCGGCTCGACTCGCTGATCGCCCGGGACGTGAAGGGCCTCTACAAGAAAGCGCTCGCCGGGACGATCTCCCACTTCACCGGCATCTCGGATCCGTACGAGCCGCCCCGGCACCCCGACGTCGTGGTCGAGACCGACCGCGAGACCGTGGAAGAGAGCGTGGCCCGGATCCTGGAGGCCCTCCGGGATCGCGGCCTCATCGAGCCGAGATCCGCTCCGCCGGTTTCGGCTGTGGCGGCGACGGCATGACGCGCGGGGCTCCGGTCTTCCCGATCTTCCTGCGTCTCGCGGGGCGGCCGGTCGTCCTCGTCGGCGGCGGAAAGGTTGCGGCCGGCAAGCTCGACGGGCTGCTGCGGGGAGGCGCGGTCGTGACGGTCGTCGCGCCGGAGATCCGGGGTGAGCTCCACCGGGACGGCGTGACGCTCGTCCGGCGCGCGTTCGAGCCCCGGGACCTCGACGGCGCGTGGTTCGCGGTGGCGGCGGCGCCCCCCGACGTGAACCGGCAGGTGGCGGACGCCGCGGAAGAACGCCGCATCTTCGTCAACGCGGTCGACGATCCGCCGAGCTCCAGCGCCTACGCCGGGGGCGTCTTCCGGCGCGGGAGCCTGACCGTGGCGATTTCGACGGACGGGGACGCTCCGGCGCTCGCCGGATTGGTGCGCGAGGGGCTCGAAGCGCTCGTGCCCGACGACATCGAAACCTGGCTCGACCTGTCCCGCGAGCAGACCCGGCTCTGGCGGGAGACGAAGATCCCGATGGCAGACCGCCGTCCGCGACTGCTCGAGGCTTTGAACCGCCTCTACTCGGAGCGAACGCAGTGACGGGGTTCGTCTCGCTCGTGGGCGCGGGTCCCGGCGACCCGGACCTCCTGACGCGGAAAGCCGCTCGCCGGCTGGCCGAGGCGGACCTCGTCCTCTACGACGCGCTCGTCTCTCCCGACGCGCTCGACCTCGCTCCGCAGGCACAGCGGTTCTTCGTCGGCAAGAGAGCGCGCCGTCCGGCCATCCGCCAGGAAACGATCCAGGGCTTGATGATCCGCGCGGCGCGCCGCGGAAAGCGGGTCGTGCGGTTGAAGTGCGGCGACCCCTTCGTCCTCGGCCGGGGCGGAGAAGAGGCGCTCGCGCTCGCGGCCGCCGGGATTCCGTTCGAGGTCGTCCCCGGTGTGTCGTCAGCCATCTCGGCGCCGGCCCTGGCCGGAATACCGGTGACGCATCGCGGGCTGGCGTCCGGGTTCGCCGTCGTCTCGGGTCACGCGAAGGAGACGTTCGGTCCGATCCTCGGCTCGATCGCCCCCAACTCGCTGACGCTCGTCGTCCTGATGGGCCTCTCCAACCGCGCCGCGGTGGCCAACTTCCTCCGCTCGAAGGGCTGGCCCGCGAACACTCCCGCCGCGATCCTCCTGGGCGCGTCCACCGACGACTCCTTCGTCTGGACCGGCGCGCTCGACGGCCTGGGCAACGCGCCGGTCCCGGACGACGACGCTCCGGGAACGCTCGTCATCGGCGAGGTGGTGTCGGTCGCCTCGAGAATTCGTCCCTTCCTCTCCGCGCCCGCTCCCGCATCGGACGCAGGCGCCTCCGAAAGGAGCATTTCGTGGTCGCGGTAGACGATCCGAAAACGCTGGGCCGGTCCCGACTCTCCTTCGCCAACGAGGCCGAGATCGACGAGTTCGTGGCGACGGTCGCGAAGTTCGAAAGGGGAGAGATCACCGCCGACGAGTGGAGGGCGTACCGGCTGGTGCGCGGGACCTACAGCCAGCGCCAGGACGGCGACTTCCAGATGCTGCGCGTGAAGATCCCGCAGGGGCTGCTGACCGCGGAGCAACTGATCGCCCTGGCGGACGTCGCCGAGCGCTACTCGCGGGGCTTCGGCCACATCACGACGCGCCAGAACCTCCAGTTCCACTTCATGAAGCTGCACGAAGTCGAGCCGGCGATGCGCCGCCTGGCCGAGACCGGCCTGACGACGCGCGAGGCGTGCGGGAACTCCGTCCGCAACATCACGGCGTGTCCCTGGGCCGGCGTGTCCGCGGACGAAGTCTTCGACGTGCTGCCCTACGCCGAAGCGCTCACGCGTTATTTCCTGCGGCACCCGCTCTCCGCGTCGCTCCCGCGGAAGTTCAAGATCGCCTGGGAGGGTTGCACGGAGGACCACGCTTCCACGCCGATTCACGACATCGGCTGGCTGGCGCGGATCCGAACGGTCGACGGCCGGAGGCAGCGCGGGTTCCGGGTGACGATCGGAGGAGGAACGTCCAACCTCTGCCGGGCCGGGTCGCTGCTCTACGACTTCCTGCCCGCCGCGGAGGTTCTGAACGTTGCGGAGGCGGTCCTTCGGGTTTTCCACCGGATGGGGGACCGCGAGCACAAGAACCGCAACCGCATGAAGTTCCTGCTGAAGGAGCTGGGTTGGGACGGGTGGCGGCGGGAGTACGAAGCCGCGTTGGCCCAGGTTCGGGCGGAAGGCGGATCCCAGCTTCCGTTCGATCCGGAGCGACCGCCTTCCGAAGTCGCACCGGTCTGGGAGCGGCCGGCTCCTCCCTCCGTTGCGGCGGCCCGGGAGCGCGCGCTCGAGGCGACGACCCGGGGTCCCGGCATTCACCCGCCATTCCGGGGCTTCCTGCCGGTGATGAACGGCGACTTCTCTCACTGGAGGCGGACGAACGTCCGTGCACAGAAGCAGCCCGGGTTTTCCACGGCGTCGGTCACGGTCCCGCTCGGCGATCTGACGGGCGCCCAGATGCGGATTCTCGCGGACCTCGCGCTCGCCTACGGCGACGGCGCCGTGTGCGTCACCGCCGACCAGGACCTCCTGATCCGGTGGGTGAGCGACGCCGACGTCGCGGACCTGTACCGCCGCCTGGCCGCGAGCGGCCTCGGCCTGCCCGACGCCGGAACGATCGCGGACGTCACCAGCTGCCCCGGCGCCGAGTCGTGCCGGCTCGCGGTGACGCAGTCACGCGGCCTGGGCCGGCTGCTCGGCGAGCACCTCCGATCCCGCCCGGACCTCGTGGCGGCGGCCCCGGACCTCCAGATCAAGATCAGCGGCTGCCCCAACGGCTGCGGACGCCACCACATCGCCGGAATCGGCTTCCAGGGGAGCACGCGCCGCCTCGGAGACAGAGTCGTCCCGCAGTACCTCGTTCTCGTGGGCGGTGGAGTGGACGAGGAGGGAGGGCGGTTCGGCCGGGTCGCGGCGAGGATCCCGGCGCGGCGCATGACCGACGCGCTCGATCGGCTGCTCGCTCTCTACGAGGTCGAGCGCGCCGAGGGAGAAACCGCGACTGCATTCTTCGGCCGCGTGGGACTGGACCGCGTCCAGGAGGTTCTTGCCGACTTCGCAGACCTGACCCCGGAGGGCGCGCTGCCGACCGACTTCGTCGACCTCGGGGAGGACCACGAGTACCGCGTCGAGACGAAGGAAGGGGAGTGCGCGACCTGATCGCGTCACTCCCCTCGAATTCGCCGAGTAATCCTCAGTTCAGCGAGATGATCTTCCCGAAGTAGCCGTTGACCTCTTCATCCGGACCGGCGGTGAAGAAGAGCTCGTTGTGATCGCCCGCCGCGCCGTCGTTCCCGAACGCGAGGCCCCACAATCCGTCGATCACGATGTTGTGCTTGCCCTGCTTCAGCGTTCCGCCGAACCCCCACTCGCCCTCTTCGTCCTGGCAGTAGGCGTTGATCGTTCCATCGCCGAAGTTGCCCACCAGGAGACAGCCGCTGAACCGCCCGAAATCCGACGGCGCCTGGGCCATGCCCCACGGCGAATTCAGCTGGCCGTGGTCGGCAACCGCCGCGATCAGGTTGCCGTCGGTGTCGAACTGGCGCACGAAGCCGTGGCCCTGGCCGGCCACATCGTCTTCGCCCCCCTTCAGCGCGTAGGTCACGAAGATCGAGTCCCCGATCGCCTGGATGCCGAACGGACAGAAGTTCGCGGGGATCGACTCGTCCTCGAAGCCCCCGGCCGTATCGATCTCCTTGACCTTCATTTCGGTCGAATCGAAGGCAAGAGCCTCCACCTCGCAGGATGCGAAGTCGGTCGTGAAGAGCGTGTCGCCGTGGACCGCGAGCCCTTTGTAGCTCGAGCCCGGATCGTTGAAGATGATCTCGGAGTGCTGCGGCGCGCTGTTGGGATCGAGCGTTCCGTTCCAGGCGGAGAGAGTGCCGTCCTCGGCCGCCCAGATGAAAACGGCTGGCGAACCGTTGGAGAGCAGGAAGCTCGAACCTCCGTAGAAGACCTCTCCGGTCGGGGCGCCCGGGACGATGACCTCCAGGGGGCGCTTGTCGCCGGCGCCGTTGTAGAGGGTGGATGTGTTGCTGCCGTTGTTCGCGACCCACCAGGGGCCGCTGCTGCTCGCGGCGAGACCCCAGGAGTTCTGGAGCAACGGATCGACGGTGTGGAACCCCTCGTCGTCCTCGTTGCCGGCGAGGATCGTCGCCTGGTAACTGTTCTTCGGGGCCGCGTATGCGACTCCCACCGAGATTCCAAACGCAAGCAGGGCAATCAGAAAGGTCTTTCCGCGATTCATCGGTACTCCTTTTCTACTCTTCCGGGCCTGTGACGTTCACGACTGCATTCGTCGACTGGCCTTCCCCGGACGGAGTCGTGCAGACGACGTCGACGACGTTGCTCGGCCCCTGGTTCAGCTCGCCGTCCGTGTTGAGCTCGTTCGTGAGCTGGCAGGACAGAGACGCGTTCTTCCGCGAGGAGACCGTCATCTGGTAGATACCGTCCGAAAGCTCGCTGACCTCTCCCTCGACGCCTCTCGTCAACCGGAGCGCGTAGATGTACATCGCTCCGTTGCACTCTCCGGCGTACGGCGTGCTGGAGTCCGCGTCCTGGCACCAGATCCAGAAGCCGAACGGCGACGGCGTCCCGTCGAACGTTCCGAAACCCGTACCGCTGAAAATGATCTGCTCCGAGTGGTGATCCGCGCCCTGGCCGGCAATCGCGACGGCGCTCACGCCGAACGCCAGCAACAGGGCGCAGAGCCCGATGAGGACTCGATTCCTTTTCATCATGGCCTCCTTCTCTTTCGATCGCCGACCATTCGTGATCGGAGGGAGGCCCGTGCAACACGCACGCCCCGGCAGCCCCGCATTAAGGCTTCGTTTAGTTTCTTCACCAATGTGAACGAAGCGTGAACGGCGCGCCGAAGTCTCCGCGAGAGCGTCGGATACACTGCGCGCGTGCCGATCCGGGACTCTGAAATCCTCGCCCGTCTCCGCGAAAAAGGTCTCCGAATCCTCTCTTTTCGGGACCTCGCGCGGAAGCTCGGAGTGCGGGAGGGGGAGGAGGATGAGCTCCGCGACGCTCTCGACTCGCTCGAGCGGCGTGGCGAAATCGTCCGCGTCCGCGGCGAAAAGTACTCCGCGATCGAGTTCACGAACCAGGTCGCGGGGCGGATCACCGTGCGTCCGGAGGGATTCGGCTTCGTTCTCGTCGACGGTGGCGCCGATCTCTTCGTCCCGCGGTCCGCGATGCACGGAGCGATGGATGGCGACACCGTCCTCGCCCGCGAGGAGCGTCCCCGTTCGCGCGGACGATCGGATGTCGCGGACCGGATCTCGGGAACGGTGATCCGCGTCCTGGAACGCGCGCGCGAAAGGGTGGTGGGCCGGTTCGAGAAGCACGACGGGCGCGCCGAAGTCCTGCCATACGACCCCCGGATCGACGCGGTCGTCCGCATCGCGGACGGAAAGACGCGCGGCGCGCGCGAGGGCGAGATCGTCGAGGCGCGGCTCACGGCTTTTCCGGACGCCCGCCGCATCGCACACGGAGTCGTCGAGGAGAAGATCGGCTTTCTCGGCGAGCCCGGGGTCGACATCGAGATCGTTCTGCGGTCGCATGGCCTCCCGCCGAGATTTCCCCAGCCGGTAATCGAGGAGGCCGAGCGCTATCCCTCACGCGTCGTGACCGAGGATCTCCTGGGCCGGACCGATTTCCGCGACCGGCGGGTGATCACGATCGACGGAGAGACCGCGAAGGACTTCGACGACGCGGTCGAAATCGAGAAGACGCCGACCGGCTTCCGGCTGGGCGTCCACATCGCCGACGTCTCCCACTACGTGAAGGAGGGGACCGGGCTCGACGACGAAGCACGGAGCCGGGGCACCAGCGTCTACTTCCCGGGCCGGGTTCTCCCGATGCTTCCGGAGAAACTGTCGAACGGCCTCTGTTCGTTGAACCCGGGCGTCGATCGGCTCGTCCTCTCGGCGATCCTCGAGACGGACCGCAAAGGGAGAGTGACCGGCTCCCAATTCGTGAAGGGCGTCATCCGGAGCTCGGAGCGGATGACCTACACGGAGGTCGCGCGGCTCCTGGAGGGCCGGCCGGACCCCGCGGACCAGCATCGGTACGGGCCTCTGCTGGCAGACCTCCGGGACATGGGGGAACTGGCGGCGCGGCTGCGCGAGCGGCGCGACGCGCGCGGATCGATCGACTTCGACCTTCCCGACGCGGACGTCGTCCTGGACGACGAGGGCCTGGTCGTCGGCATCGTGCCGGAGTCCCGCAACGTCGCGCACCGGCTGATCGAAGAATTCATGCTGGCCGCGAACGAAGC
>JBKPMI010000281.1:0-10337 GCA_046732075.1 Acidobacteriota bacterium
GTGCGGAGATATGGCTTCACGGTTTTCCATCCGTTCGGGAATTTCTCGCGGGCCTGCTCGTCGGAAAGCGACGGGACAATGATGCAGTCTTCGCCCTGCTTCCAATTCACCGGCGTGGCCACCGAATGTTTCGCGGTCAGCTGGATGGAGTCGAGGAGGCGCAGGACCTCGTCGAAATTCCGCCCCGTGCTCATCGGGTACGTCAGCATCGCCTTGATTCTCTTGTCCGGTCCGATGACGAACACCGAGCGCACGGTCGCGTTGTCGGCGGCGGTCCGGCCCTGGGAGGTCGTGCCGGCGTTCTCGGGGAGCATGTCGTAGGCCTTGGCGATCTCGAGCTCCGGGTCACCGATGAGCGGGTAGTTGATCGCGTGCCCCTGGGTTTCCTCGATGTCCTTGGACCAACGCTCGTGATCGACGACCGGGTCCACGCTCAGCCCGATGATCTTGGTGTTCCTCTTCGCGAATTCGGGCTGCAGACCTGCCATGTAGCCGAGCTCGGTCGTACAGACCGGCGTGAAGTTCTTCGGGTGAGAAAAGAGGATCGCCCAGCCGTTGCCGATCCACTCGTGGAAGTTGATCTTTCCCTGGGTCGTGTCGGCGGAGAAGTCGGGGGCTTCACTATTGATGCGCAGCGCCATTGCAACCTCCGTAGCGCCGAACACTATTGATATCCGGAGGGGCCTTCAAGGCATCCGAAGGTCGAGTATCCCGTGCCTCCTACTCCGCCCGTTCGAGCTCGAGGACGGACAGCGCGAGTGCTTTCGGACGGCGGATCGAGAGATCGACCGTGCGTCGAAGTACCCGATATCCGGGCGGAACGACGGAGGCGTTCGAGTCGATCGCGGCCGGCACGAGGAGGACCGCCTGCGGGACGTTGCTTCGTCCGGCGAACGACCGGAGCGCTTCGACGTCGTCGATCCGGACCCTCCGGACCTCCGGGCACTCCAGTTCGGGGTACTGGTTCTCGCGCAGGCCGTACTCGGGGCCGGCCAGCGCCGTGGCGTCGAGAACCGTGCGGCCCCGCGCGGAGGCACAGATCAGCCGGCCTACACCGAATCGCGCTTCGATTTCGCTCGAGACCGCCGACTCCCGAAAGTAGAAGTGCAGATTGAGCCACGCCGACGCGGTGACGACCACAAACGGAAGCAGGGCGGCGGCCGAGCGGGAGAGAACACCGGAGCTCGCCATCACCCGGGTGAGCCCGACGAGGACCCAGCCGATGCCGAGCGACGAAAAGAGAAGGACGACGGAGATCCGGTGGTAGGTCGGCTGGCTCGCCGAGAAAAGGACTCCTCCCGCCAGGTAGGCGCCGGCGAAGAGGGCGCTCACCCAGCCGATCGGCGAGGAGAGCCTCCAGAGCAGGATCGCGGCCGCGACCGGAACGAGTGCGGCGGTGACCGGATCGGCCATCGGGGAGTTCGCCCCGTAGGCCTTGAAGTGGTCGGAGCCGAAGTTGAAGACGGCGAGCGTACGAATGGCGTGCGTCGCCACTGCCGCGCCCGGGCTCTCCAATCCGTAGGCCTTCTGGAGCTGAGCGATTCCGTCGGGGCGCAGCGCGGACACGGCCGGGACTCTCTGGTACGCGACCTCGGGTGTAAGCCGCGCGATCGACGAGACGATCGGCGCCCACACGAGCACGAGCACTCCCGCGAAAAGGGCGAGCACCGGGAGGACCCGGCGGGCCGGCCAGTGGAAGAGGAGTGCCCAGCCGCCGAGAGTCAGGAGAACGACCGCGGGGAGGATCTCCGTCGCGATGTACGTCGCGCTTCCGACCGCGAGCGCCACCGCCGCGCCCGTGAGCGCGAGGAAGGAGCCGCCGGTCGATGCCCGAAGAAGCAAGGCGAGGACGAGACTCGCGAAGAACGGCGTGTCGATGTAGATCTGCCCGACTCGCGACCAGTGGACGAAAGCATGATTGACGGCAAGGAGGAGTGCCGCGAGGAGCGCCGCGCGCGTCCCGATCAGGCGCCGGCCGAAGTCGAAGAGGAACACGACCGCCAGCGACCCGAGGAGCGCCGACCCCAGACGGAGAGCGCGCAACCCGTGGCCGAAGGGCGCCGCGACGATCTGCGACACGAAGAGCGTCAGGCGCGGATTTCCCATGTCCCAGAATCCGAGGAGCCCCGGCAGGCCGTTCTCCAGCGCGGCGCGGCCGTCGATACCCGTCGAGGCCTCGTCGGAGTCGAGCCAGCCGGGGATCCCGTCGATCCCGCCCCAGACTCGAATGCCGAACGCGAACGCAAAGAGAAGCAACGCCGTCGCGGTGAGCCGTCTCCGATCGGGCGTTGCTCGTGCTTCCATTGGGCGGCCCTTCCGCAGCCAATCCCACAACCCGGGCAGCAGCAGGAGTACGAGCCCGAGAAGCCAGAGCTTCGCGGCGCCGCCTCCTTCCGCGGCGCGGCGATGGACGAAGAACGCAGCCCCGAGACAGACCGCGCCGGGCAGGCAAGCCGCGTAGAGGGCGGGCGGGAATCGCGGAAGGTCGAGCGGCCGAGGAGGCCCGGGAAGACAGTTGGGCCCGCGAAGAGCCGCGATCGCCAGCCCGGCGGCGGCGACGAAGGCCACGGCCGCGAAGACGAGCGCCGCCGCCGAGTGACCGCCGGATGTCTCGAGAGCGAGCTGCCCGGCCGCGGCAAGGAGAAGCGCGGCCAGGGCGGCCCGGCCCTTCGCCCGGCCTGCGGTTTCCAGCGGAGTGATTTCGGAGGAGGCGATTGGCGCCATTGTACGAAGCCGGACTGCCGCAATTCCGGCCGGAGTGATAATCGTTCCGATGAAGGTCCGGCTCGTCACCGCGTCGTACTTCTCGGCGGCGCACCGCCTGCACCGGGACGACTGGGACGAGGAGACGAACCGCCGCGTCTTCGAGAAGTGCAACAACCCCGCGGGCCACGGCCACACGTACGGGCTCGAGGTCACGGTCGAGGGGGAGATCGACCCCGAGAGCGGGTACGTCATGGACTTCAAGCAGTTGCGGCACGCCGTGCACGAGCACGTCGTCTCGAAGCTCGACCGGCGGCACCTGAATTTCGACGTCGATTTCCTGGCGGGACGGAACCCGACCGCCGAAAACATCGTTGTCGGTATATGGGGGGAGCTCGAGAACCGGGTCGCGCCGGGACGCCTCGTCCGGGTGACCCTGAACGAGACCGAGAAGAACCGGGTCGTCTACGAGGGAGGAGAGAAATGAACGGAGAATCGAAACCGCGGCGCCTCACCCGGTCGAACCGCAACAAGATGATCGCCGGAGTCTGCGGAGGGCTCGCCGAGTACCTCGACATGGATCCCACGGTGGTCCGCGTCCTCTACGTCCTGGTCTCGATCCTGTCCGCCGCGTTTCCCGGGATCCTTGCGTACGTGGTCCTCATGTTCCTGATGCCGCCGCCCGAGCAGGTGGCGGCGTGAACGGGCGGCCGCTCCGGCGCTCCCGCAGCGAGCGGATGATCGCGGGCGTCTGCGCCGGGCTCGCGCACCACTTCGGCCTGGACGTCACGCTGATGCGGGTCCTTTACGTCCTCGTCTCCGTCCTCTCCGCCGCGTTTCCGGGGATCCTCGTTTACATCGTCCTCTGGATCGTGATCCCGGAAGAGGCGGCGTGAAGCCGCGGATCCTCGTCACAAACGACGACGGGATCTTCTCCGAGGGCATCGAGCGGCTCGCGGCCGCCCTGTCGGAGGTGGGCGACGTCTACACGGTCGCGCCCGACCAGGAGCGCAGCGCCGCCGGGCACGCGCTGACGCTCGACGCGCCGCTCCGCACCAAGGAAATCGGAGAGAGGCGCTGGTCGGTCAACGGGACCCCCACCGACTGCGTCAACTGGGGCGTGCTGCACCTCCTGAAGGACCAACGGCCGAGTCTCCTCTTCTCGGGAATCAACCTGGGCCTGAACCTGGGCGACGACGTCACCTATTCGGGCACCGTGTCCGCGGCGTTCGAGGGCGCGCTCCTCGGGATCCCGTCGGTGGCGGTATCCCAGGAAATCGAGCGCGGCTTCACGTTCGACGCCGCCGCCCGGTTCGCGACCCGCCTCGCGCGACGGCTGCTCGGCAACACTCTTCCTCCGAAGACGCTCGTGAACGTGAACGTGCCGGCCGGAGAGGTCCGCGGCGTGCGCGTGGGCCGGCTCGGGACGCGCCGTTACGGGGAGACCGTCATCGAGAAGACCGACCCGCGGGGCCGGCCCTACTACTGGATCGGGTCCACGATTCCGGTGGGGGAGGCCGAAGAGGGCACGGACATCATCGCGGTCGCACAGAAAATGATCTCGCTCTCACCGATCCATCTCGACCTGACCGCGTACCACGCGATGGACCTGCTGGAAGGGATCGCGGAGGAACTGTCGGGCTTCGAGCCAGCCGAAATCGCGAGAAGCCGGCCGCCCTCCTAGTAAGCGAGGACCTTTCTCGCCGCGTCGAGAACCCGTTCGGTCGACGGCAGGACCGCGCGCTCCAGGATCCGGTTGAAGCCGACGGGAGTGAAGGTGGAGCCCACCCGCCCGATCGGGGCGTCCAGGAACGGAAACACGGTTTCCTGGATCTGCGAGGCGATCTCGCCGCCGAAGCCGCCGTGCACCTTGTCCTCGTGGGCGACGAGCAGCCGGCTGGTCTTCCGCACGGAGGCGGCGACGGCGTCCAGGTCGAGCGGGACGAGCGAGCGCAGGTCGATGACCTCGACGCTCTTACCTTCCTTCTCGAGCTCCGCCGCGGCTTCGAGCGCGAAGTGGACGGGCGTGCCGTAGGCCGCGATCGTCAAGTCGGTCCCCTCGCGCCGGCGGCGCGCCTTTCCGAAAGGCACCGCGAACTCGGCCGGAACGGCGGCCCGTGCCATGGGGTTGTTGTAGAGGTATTTCGGTTCCAGAAAGAGTGTGAGGCCGCGCGAGCGAATGGACGTTCGGAGCAGCCCCGCGGCGTCGTCCGCAAAAGCGGGATAGACGATCCGGATTCCGGGCAGCGTCACGAGCCATCCCTCGATGTTCTGGGAGTGATACAGGCCGCCGCCGATGTATCCGCCGGAGGCGATGCGCACTGTGACGTTCGGAACGAACTTCCCGTTCGTCCGCCAGTACTCGTGCGACATCTCGACCATCTGCTCCGCCGCGGGCCAGAAGTAGTCCGCGAACTCGGCGCCCTCGACCACGACCCGGATGTCCTCGGAGAGGCGGGAGAAGCCGTCCGACGTCCCCAGGATGAAGTCCTCGGCGATCGGACCGTTGAACACCCGGTGCGGTCCGAACTCCTGCTGCATTCCCTTGGTCACGTTGAAGACCCCGCCCTTGTCGCGGTAGGCCACGTCCTGACCCCAGATGTAGGTGTCCGGGTTGTGCCGGAACTCCTCCTTCAGCGTCTGGTTGATGGACTGGACGAGGGTCATGGTCTCGCCGGTGCCGTCGGGCAGGCCTTCCGGCCACCGGTCCGAAGTCCACGCCTCGGGCGACACGTAGTCGAAGATGGAGCGGGGATCCGGGTCCGCCGCGTTCCGGGTCCGGTCCGCCGCCTCCTCGTACGTCTGCTGGTTGTGTGCCTCGATCGAGGCGATCTCCTCTTCGGAGAGGAGCCCGTTCTCGATCAGTGTGCGGCGGAAGCGGGGGAGCGGGTCCGCGGCGCGCGCCGCCGCGAGCTCCTCCGGAGAGCGATAGAGCTCGTGCCGATCGGAGTTGGAGTGGGAGTGGATGCGGACGACCGGGGCGTAGACGATCGCGCAGCCCTCGCCGGTGCGGACGTACGCGACCGCCTCCCGCATCGCGCGGAAGGAGTCGAAGACGTCCAGCCCGTCGCAGTGGAGGATCTTCAGGTTGAGCAGCCCGGAGAAGTTGTCGGAGACCGTCGGGTTCGCGGTCTGATCGATCTTCGGAACCGAGATGCCGTATCCGTTGTCCTGGATGACGAAGACGACCGGGAGCTTTTCGCGCGAGGCGCCGTTCAGGGCCTCGAAGAAATAGCCCTCGGAAGTCGATGATTCGCCCAGCGAGCAGAACACGATCGAGTCCCGGCCGTACGTCTTGATCGCGCGGCCGAGTCCCGTGGCGTGCTGCGCGTGATTGGCGACGCAGGACGACACGTTCTGGATCCCGATCTCGGGCTTCGCGAAGTGGTTGGACATGTGGCGCCCGCCCGAGGCGACGTCGCCCGCCTTCGACATCCCGTTGAGGATGATTTCCTCGGCGGTCAGGCCGGCCGCCACGCACGTCGTCAGGTCCCGGTAATAGGGAAAGAGGTAGTCCCGGCCGGGCCGGAAGGTCATCCCGAGCGCGAGCTGGATCGCGTCATGACCCGCGCACGGCGCGTGGTAGCTCCAGCCCAGCCCCTGCTTGAGGTAGTTGGGGGCCTTGTCGTCCAGCACTCGCGCCAGGTGCATGAGGGCGTACCACTTCTTCAGTTCTTCCCGGGACGTGCCCGCCACGGCCGGCGGATATGCGAGCTCAGCAATCTCTCGGGGCGTCAATCGCTTTGGACCTCCATGCAGGGAACCCGAAACGCCGATTTTACAGGCTTTTATTCTGGCCGCCCCGGCGGGGCGTTCCCCCGGCGGCCGCGGATCGGGTCGACTTGCTACCATCTCCTGCCAGTGCCCCCACAAAACGAGCGCGTTCCCGGGAACGGGCGTATGGACTCTCTGCGCCGAGAAATGGTCGAACGGTACGTGGCGGCCCGCGGCGTGGACGACCCGCGCGTGCTCGCCGCGATGCTCGAGGTTCCCCGGCACCGCTTCGTCCCGGAGCCCCTCCGCGACAAGGCGTACGGCGACCACTCGCTCCCGATCGGACAGGGCCAGACGATTTCCCAGCCCTCCGTGGTCGGCCTCATGACCCAGCGCCTCGCGGTCCAGCCGGGCCAGAAAGTGCTCGAGATCGGGACCGGCTCCGGATACCAGGCGGCGGTCCTCTCGCGGCTCGCGAGGACCGTGTACTCGCTCGAACGTCTCGACGAGCTGGCGCGCACCGCCTCGACGATTCTCCGCGAGCTCGCGTACCAGAACGTCTCGGTCAAGACGTTCGACGGCACGTACGGCTATCCCACGGCCGCGCCCTACGACCGGATCCTGATCACCGCGGGGGCCAACGAGATTCCGGAGACCCTGCTCGACCAGCTCGCGGTGGGCGGCCGGCTCGTGGCTCCCGTGGGACCCCCGGAGAGACAACGGATTCGCGTGGTCCGCCGCCGCAAGACCGACTTCGCGCGCGAGGACGGCGAAGAGGTCGTCTTCGTGCCGCTGATCGGAAAGTTCGGCCGGGCGCCGGCGTGAGCTGCCGCCGGGCGGTCGTGTCGGGCCGGGTCCAGGGCGTGGGTTTCCGCTACTTCGCGGAACGCGCGGCGAGGAAGGCCGGCGTCGCCGGCTGGGTCCGCAACCTGCGGGACGGCCGCGTCGAGACCGTGGTGGAAGGCAGCGATGGGGCGGTCGAGGCGTACCTGGCCGAGATCCGGAAGGGACCCTTCGGATCGCGGGTCTCCGACGTCACGGTGGAGGACACGCCGCCCGGGAACTTCGCGTCCTTCGAGATCACGCATTGATCGACCTCCGGCGGTACGTCCGCGACGTGCCGGACTTCCCGACGCCCGGGATCCTCTTCCGCGACATCACCCCGCTCCTCGCGTCGCCGGAGGCTTTCTCGGCAGCCGTCGTGGCGATGGCGGATCCGTTCCGGGACGGCGCCGCGGGAAAGGTCGTGGGCGTCGAGGCCCGGGGCTTCATGTTCGGAGCGGCCCTTGCCCGGGAGCTCAGCCTCGGCTTCGTCCCGGCGCGCAAGCCCGGGAAGCTTCCGCGGAAGGCCGAGAAGATCACCTACGGCCTCGAGTACGGGTCCGACGGGCTCGAGGTGCACGCCGACGCGTTTGCTCCGGGCGAGTCCGTCCTGATCGTGGACGACGTCCTCGCGACCGGCGGCACCGCGGCCGCCGCGGCGGAGCTGGTGGAGCGGCTCGGCGCCCGGGTGACCGGCCTGACGTTCTGCATCGAGCTCGCGGCCCTGGGCGGCCGGGCGAAGCTGCCGGGCCGGACGGCGCACGCCGTGCTGGTACTATGAAGTGGCGCCCAGCCCCGGTCCGATAAACCAAAAGACGTAAATGGCGGAAGAACGAATCCTCATCGTCGACGACGACGAGGACATTCTGTTGATCGTCCAGACGATCCTGGCGAACGCCGGGTACTCTGTTCTCGTCGCGCGCAACGGCCGGGAGGGGGTCGACCTGGCCCTGGAGTCCCGGCCGGACCTGATCCTGCTCGACGTGATGATGCCGGAGCTGTCGGGCTGGGAGGTCTGCACGACGCTCAAGAACGCGCCGGAAACCCGCCAGACCCCCATCGCGATGATGACGGTCAAGAGCGAGATCCGCGACCTCATTACGGGCATGCAGGTCGGCGCCGACGACTACATCACCAAGCCCTTCACGCGGCGGAAGCTGCTCCAGACGGTGCGGCAGCTTCTCGATCAGCGGTCCGATAGCCCGCCCGCGTTCCTGGCCTCGGAGAACGACCAGCTCCGTTTCCGAACGCTGCTCTTCGACCCGGTCACGGACCTGCCGACGGTTCCGGTCATCATCGATGCCCTGCGGGACCGGCTGCTCGACAGCCGCGACCTCGCGGTCCTGTACGTCGACGTCGAGCAGTACAGCCACATCGAGGACACGTACGGCTGGGAGGTCTTCGACGGGCTTCTCCGCCACACGGCCCGGGCGCTGCGGCGGATGGTCGGAACTATTTTCGCGACCGAGGACTTCGTCGCCGTCAACCGTACCGGCGGCTCCGACTTCTACATCCTGACGAGCCTGGAGGGGGGCGACGAGGCGCCGATCCGCCTGCAGCGGAAGGCGAGGCAGGTCGAGGAGTCTCTCCGCGGCACGCTCGACGAAGCGTTCAGCGCCCGGATCCACAAGCGCATCGGGGTCTTCGTTGGTCACGCCATCATCCGCGCGAACCCGCAGATGCGGGTCGAGCGGCTGGTGTACCGGGCGCTCCGGGAGGCGGTTACCGTCGCGACCACGAAGGAGCGCGAGCGCCAGGGGCTCCTCCACGACGCCTTCCAGGAGATCCTCCGCAAGCGCCGGATCCGGACGGTCTACCAGCCGATCTTCGACCTGAACACGATGGAGCTCTTCGGCCACGAGGCACTCACCCGCGGGCCGCTCGACTCGCCGTTCGAGAGCCCGGACCTCCTCTTCCAGTTCGCGGGGGAGCACGAGGCGACGTGGGAGCTCGAGCAGCTGTGCCTGGAGTCTTCCGCCACGAAATACCAGTCGACCCCGGAGAGCCTGCTCTTCATCAACGTCGAGGCGGATTCGATCGAGGCACTCTCGTCGCGGGGGATGCAGGCGCTGTCGCCGCTCCTGAACCTCCGCCGCAAGGTCGTCCTGGAGGTGACGGAGCGGTCCGCGATCCGCGACATCCCGGTGTTCCGGGAGTCCCTCGGAATGCTGCGGGAGCATGGCTTCCGGATCGCGATCGACGACGCGGGCTCCGGTTACGCCTCCCTGCAATCGATCGCGGAGCTCCGTCCCAATTTCCTGAAGGTGGCGAGCACCCTCGTTACCGGACTTCACCAGGACACCATCAAGCGCGACGTCGTCGAGATGCTGGTGACGCTGTCGCGGCGCATCGACGCGACCTGCGTCGCGGAGGGGATCGAGACGCCCGAGGATCTCGACGAGTGCCGACGCCTCGGAATCCCGTACGGCCAGGGCTACTACATCGGCGTGCCCGAAGAGGTCCCGGCCCTCCAGCCTGCGCGGGAGTTCGTGCCGTCGCCTCCGCGCAGCTCCGACCGGGAGTAGCAGTTCGGCTGACTCCGATCGCGGCGCGCGAAGTCTCGGGCCGCTCCGGTCGTGGCGCGCGAAGTCTCCCGGCTGCTCCGGTCGCGGGAGTGAGCGAGGGATCAGGCGCTCGGTCGAGGCCGTCCCGCCGAGCCGAGCGCCGTCGGCGAAGCCGGACCCCGAGCGAGCGAACCGCGACGTAATTGGGGCCGGGCAGACTCGAACTGCCGACCTAAGGTTTAGGAAACCTTCGCTCTATCCAAACTGAGCTACGGCCCCGTTGCGAGGCCGTCGAGTCTACTTCCTCGCCGGCTTCGCCTTCTTGATCACCGCCGCGGCTTTCTTCGCGTCGGCCGCCGACTCGAAGCCGACCACCGCGGAATACTTCCTCCCGACGACCTGCGCCATCAGGAAGATCATGTCGATCCGGGCATCCGCGATCCCTTGCGCGATCGCCGCGCCGAGGCCCGCCCGATCGTCCCCGTCCACCAGGAGCGCGGGAATCCCGGAATCCGACAGGCCCGCGCCGCGCGCCGCCGCGGTCGCCTTCTTTCCGGCGACCGGGTAGAGCTCGATCGCCGCGCGGTTCTCGTT
>JBKPMI010000282.1:0-7907 GCA_046732075.1 Acidobacteriota bacterium
TTCGAGGGGGAGGAGGAGGCCGGCTCCCCGCATCTCGCGCAGATCCTGCGCGACAACGCGGCGCTCCTCGCGGGCGATCTCTGGCTCTTCTGCGACGGGCCCGTCCATCAGAGCGGCCGCAAGCTCGTCTTCTTCGGCGCCCGCGGAATCACGGGGGTCGAGCTCACCGCCTACGGCGCGGTGCGGAGGCTCCACAGCGGCCACTACGGCAACTGGTCGCCCAACCCGGCGCTCGAGCTCGCGCGGCTAGTTGCCTCCCTGCGGGACGATGAGGGGCGGATCCTGATCCCCGGCTTTTCCGACGACGTCCGCCCGCCGACCCAGTCGGAGCTCCGCGCCGTGGCGGAGGCGCCGGACGTCGACGCCGCGCTCCGCCGCGAGCTCCAGGTCGCCAGGACCGAAGCGGAGGGCCACCGCATCGAGGAGCGGATCCTGTACCCCGCGCTGAACGTCCGGGGACTCGCCGCCGGCGACGTCGGGGAAAAGGCCACGAACTCCATCCCGACGGAGGCCACGGCGTCGATCGACTTCCGCCTCGTGCCCGACCAGACGCCGGAAAGCGTCCGCGGGAAGGTGGAGGAGTTCCTGAAGCGCCAGGGGTGGTTTCTCGTGAGCTCCCCTCCGGACGAGGCGACGCGTCTCGCCCACCCGCGCATCCTCCGCGTCGAGTGGGGAAGCGGCTATCCCTCCTCCCGGATCTCGATGGATCTCCCGGTCTCGCGCGCCGTGGTGAAGGTCCTCTCCGATGCCACGGGCGCTCCCGTGGTGCGCCTCCCCACGCTCGGCGGAAGCATTCCGAACTACCTCTTCGCGGACATCCTGAAGACGCCGGTCATCGGGGTGCCGATCGCCAACCACGACAACAACCAGCACGCGGCGAACGAGAACCTGCGGATCCAGAATCTCTGGGACGGGATCGACATGTTTGCGGCGTTGATGGTGGGGCTCGGGAACGGGTGGTGATCCTCTCCTGACCCTAAGTCCCCGTGGAGTGGTACCGCGCCACTCCGCTCTTCCACAGGACGAGCGCGATCGACATCGCGATGACCGCGACGAGCGGCACCGCCCAGAACTCCGGCAGGAACTCGGGACGATGCAGGAACCGAGCGGTCGGGTAGAAGGACGCGAACGCGAAGGGGATCACGAACGAGAGCGCCAGGCGCACCCAGACGTCGTAAATCGTCAGCGGATACCGGCCGAACTGCACCAGGTTGAAGACCGGCGGCGAGATCCCGATCCGGTCCTCGATCCAGAACGACGTGGCGTTCAGCCCGAGGAAGATCGCCAGGTAGATCACGCCGCCGAAGACGGCCCACAGCGTGAAGAGCAGTACGTCGAGGGGCGTCACCGTCAGCCCCAGCCGGCGCGTCGCCCAGACGACGGCGACGATGCCCGTGACGACCGACTCCAGTGACTCGAGCCGGAAGGATTCGAAGAGCACCTGAAAGACCGACGACACCGGGCGCAGGAGGACGCGGTCGAAGCGACCCTCGATCAGGTATCGCTCGGCGAACATCCAGACGTTCCAGGAGAAGACGTTGAAGATCCCGAGCGGGATGAGCGAGAAGCCGTAGAGGAAGACCATCTCCTCGAACTTCCAGCCGCGCACCGCAACCCCGCGCGAGAACACGATCAGCAGGAAACCGAACGACGCCAGGGTCCCCAGGAACGACGCCAGCACGGCCGAGAAGAAGTCGGCGCGGTACTCCAGCCGCGCCTTGGCGTACTGGGAGAAGTAGAGGCCGAGCAGTCGGAGGTGCCGGCGCAGGCCGGACAGCGGCGCGCTCATCAACCCCCCTGGATCGTGATGCGGTGCCGGGATCGGCGCCACACGACCTGCCCGAGAAAGAGGAGGACGACGGTCCACGCCGCCTGCAGGAAGAGGAGCCGGGCGGCCTCGGCGCCGGCGACCTTTCCGAGATACAGCGCGGCCGGCGTGTAGTTGATGTGCGGGAACGGGGACGCGAAGAGGATCGAGCGGAAGGGCTGCGGGAAGAGCGTCGTGGGAATGAGGAGGCCCGACAGCATCTCGAGCACGAGGTACTTTGCCCGCAGGATGCCCGCGATCGACTTTGTCCGGATCGCGATCAGTCCCACCACGAAGTTGAGCGCCGCGACCAGGAAGAAGGAGAGAAACGCGGACAGGAGGAACAGGCCGCCGGCGGCGAGCGACGCGGGCGGCTGCACCGGGAAGAGGAGGACGATGACGATGCCGATCGGCACGGTGAAGAGCGCAGCGCGAAACGCGGACTGCCCGGCGGCGTCGGCGATCATCACCGTCTGGAAGTCGACCGGGCGGATCAGGTTCATCGCGAGCCGCCCCTCCTGGACCTGGGCCGCGATGTCCCGATCGATCTCGTTGAAGTAGAACGACCGGATCGTCCAGCCGACCGCAACGTACGTGATCATCTGTGGCAGGGTCAGGCCGACGACCGTCGGCGTGTTGCGGAAGACCGCCCGCCAGATGAAGTAGTACACCGCGACGTTGAAGAGGTACGTGAGGACCCCGACGTAGTAGCGGGCCCGATAGGCCAGCATGTTCAGGAATCCGATCCGGACGAACGACAGAGCCGGGCGGATCGCGATCGACGTCACGGGACGAGCGCTCCCGGCGGCACCTCGCGGACGACCTCCAGCAGGACGTAGCGTTCCGGGGGGACGCGGCCGAACGCGAACGGCAGCGGCCCCCACTCCTCCGCGTAGAAGCCCGCCCGGACCCGGGGGTTGAGCGTCGCGAGGAACGGCAGCACCGGAAAGTCCCGGATCTCCCGGTGAACCACCGCGTCGGCCGGAAGGGCGACGACGTTCGCGTTGTCGACCGGGACGGCCACGCGGTCTCCCGGCGCGAGACGGGATCGCCGCCAGTCGAGGGGCCGCGCGCCGCCCGCCTCCATGTAGTGCTGGAAGCCCCAGTGCCCCTCGAACCAGAGCGTACCGGAGGCCGGCGCCGAAAACGTTCTCGCGGCGGTGCGGGCGACGCCCGCAAAGCGCGCATCCGCCCATGCGACCGCGAGGCATAGAGCGGCGGCCGCGCCGAGCGCCGCGAACGGGAAGCCGCTCCGTCCGGAGACTCCGCCGGTCCGCCCCTCCAGGCGACGTGCGATCAGGATTCCCACCGCGGGGGCGGCGGGGAGGATGGACCGCGCGTTGACCGTCCAGTTCAGGAGGATCGCAAACACGAGGGTTCCGCTGACCCAAAGAGCGAGGAGAATCGCGTCGGCGTCCCGGCGGGGCCACGCGTCCGACGCGGCGAGCGCGGCGACGCCGACCCCCGCCAGCGCGAAGAGGAACAGTTGCACGATCGACCCGGTGCCCGCGACCCCGAGGGCCGTCGCGGGGAGCATCATCCGGACCCCGAGCGCGACCACGGCGGCGACTCCGACGGCGACCGCGAGCGTCCGCGGACGCCACAGCCCGGGCGCGAAGAAGACCACCGGCGCCAGGCAGCCCCCGGCGAACGAGAGCCCGGCCAGAAGCTTCACCGAGAGCACCGAGCCCTCGCGGAATCGGACGAGGCTCGAGTAGCTCGCGGCGTCGGACAGCAGGCCGTGCCCGTAGAGCGAGCGCGTCCAGATCTGGTAGCTCGCGAGGGCGAGGATCGGGACGACGAGAAAGACGGCCCAGAGTCCGAACCGGCGGGTCCGGGCGAGCCCGTCCACGAAGAGGAGGGGAACGAGCGCGAGGCCGAAGTACTTGGTCAGCGCGGCCAGGGACACGAGCAGGACGGCGAGGAAGAGGATCCCACCGCGCCGGGTCTCGATTCCCCGGATCCACAGCTCGACCGCCCAGACCCAGAGCGCGACGAGCAGTACGTCGCACATCACGTTCGTGGCCGAGACCACGAAAGCCGGGGTCGCGATCGCCGCGAGCGTCGCGACGACCGGCCGCGGAGAGAGGCGCCGCGCGAGCCGCAGCGTGCCGAGCGCCGCGGCGACCGCGGGGAGGAGGAAGGCGAGATGCAGGGCGGCCTCGCTCCACCCGCCAACCGCCGAAGCGGCCGCGAGGAAGAACGCTCCCAGCGGCGGGTTCTTCGTGACCTCCGCCATCGGCTGCTCGGTGCCGTACCAGTTGACGCGGAAACCGTAGAAGTCGAGCGGGTGGGATCGGATCTGCTTTGCGGTCCAGAGGAAGAGGGGGTCGTCCACGTGAAACGCCTTCCCGGCGAAGGGCAGCAGCAGGACGACCGTGAGGGTGGCGACGAGGAGGGCCTCGCGGCGCGGTTGGGCCGCGGAAGTCACGCGATGCCTTCGCGGTAGATCCGCTTCACCACCTCTTCGATCTGCGGCTCCTCGATGGAGATGTCCGCGACGTCGAAGCGGTTGACGATCTCCTTGACCGCCGACGCCGCGGAGAGGACGCGGCGGTCCACCTCCACGGAGTAGCGGTGCGACGCGATCTCCCGCGCCTGGAGGCCGTTGAACGCCAACTCGGCCGCCTCCGGCGCCCGCTTGACGTCGAACACGACGGAGGTGATGGGAAGGATGCGGTCGCGCAGCGAAGAGAGGAGGCCGTCGAAGAGGAGCTTTCCGTGGTCGATCACGATCACGCGGCGGCAGAGGGTCTCGATGTCGGACAGGTCGTGGGTCGTCAGCAGGACGGTCGTGCCCTCCGAGCGGTTGATCTCCTGGAGGAACTCACGGACGTTCGCTTTCGCGACGACGTCCAGACCGATGGTCGGCTCGTCGAGGAAGAGGAGCGGCGGCCGGTGGATCAGAGAAGCGGCGAGGTCGCAGCGCATGCGCTCGCCCAACGACAGCTTGCGCACCGGCTGGTGCAGGTAGGCGTTCAGCCCGAGCACCCGGTCGAAGAGCGCCATGCGGTCGCGGTAGTCCGCGTCGGAGACCCCGTAGATCTCCTTGAGCAGCTTGAAGGACTCGACGACCGCGATGTCCCACCAGAGCTGCGTCCTCTGGCCGAAGACGACCCCGATGGTCGCCACGTACCGGGTCCGATCCCGGTATGGCACGAAGCCGTTGCAGACGACCTCGCCGGACGTGGGCGTGAGGATGCCCGTCAGCATCTTGATGGTCGTGGACTTGCCGGCGCCGTTCGCGCCGATGTAGCCCACCATCTCGCCGGGCGCGATCGAGAACGCGACGTCGGCGACGGCGCTCACCTCCGTGGGGACGCGACGGACGAGGGACTTCAGCGCCGCGGCGAGACCCTCGTTCCGCCGATACGTCCGGAACACCTTGGTCAGACCGGCGACGCGGACGACCGGCTCGCTCATTCCTCCCCGCGTCCGCGTTCGATCTCGAGGGCCCGCGCGTAGACGTCCCGGGCGGCGCTCCCGAGACGTCGGGCGATGTCGCGGGAAAGCTCGCGCTTGCTCTGCCCGGCCGCGAGGGCCTTCCGGACTTCCTCGTCGATCGTCTGCGCGGTGGCCCTCGGGCGCTCGTCGCCCGGGTTGCCTGCGACCACGATCGTCACCTCGCCACGGCCGGTCCCGCGTCCTCCGAACGCCGCGGCGAGCTCCGGAAGCGTGCCGCGCATCGTCTCCTCGTGGAGCTTCGTCAGCTCACGGGAGACGCTCGCCCGCCGGTCGCCGAGCACGTCGGCCGCGTCCGCGAGCGACGCGACCAGCCGGTGCGGCGCCTCGAACCAGACGAGCGTCTCCTCCCTCTCGCGCAGCCGCTCGAGCGCCCGGCGCCGCTCTCCGGCACGGGAGGGCAGGAATCCCGCGAAGAAGTGGGGAACCGCCGGAAGTCCCGAGACCGCGAGAGCGGCGGCGGGAGCGGAGGGACCCGGCACGACCTCGACGGCGAAGCCCGCGGCCGCGGCGGCGCCGACGAGGCGCTCGCCCGGATCCGACACGGCGGGCATGCCGGCGTCGGACACCAGCGCCACCGTCTCGCCGCGGGAAAGGCGTTCCAGGAGTTCCGGCACGCGCGACCCCTCGCGCGGCGCGGGACACGAGACGCGCGATGCGGCCGACCCCGAGCGAGCCGCGAGCTTCGCGGTGACCCGCGTGTCCTCGCAGAAGATCGCGTCGGCCTCCGCGAGGATCCGCGCCGCGCGCGGCGAGAGGTCTTCCAGATTTCCGATCGGCGTGCCTACGACGAAGAGCCGCCCCTTCGTCCCGCGCGACCCTTCGGGTGGGGATTCCCCCGGCGACGAACGCACGGCGCGCAAAATAGCACGCGGGTCGGGCGCCGGTTATCCTAGGCCCGTGAGGAGATTTTTCGCGGCGGCGGTGCTCGCGACGGCCTTCGCTCTCGCGGCGGACGTCGTCGATCGGATCGCGGCGACCGTCGATGACGTCGCAATCCCGGAGAGCGAGGTTCGCAAGGCGATGGTCGTCTCCGCGCTCCAGCCCGAAGCCGGCGAGAGCCGCGAGGCCTTCCGGGCGCGGATCCTGGATGCGCTGATCGACCAGCACCTGGAGTACCAGGACGCCCAGCGCTTCGGCTCGGCGCCTCCGGACGCGGCCGAAATCGAGGCGGCCATGCGGCGGCTGGAGGAGCGCCTGCGGGCGGAGGGGAAGGATCCGGCGACCGAGTTCACCCGGGCGGGCCTGACGCGCGAAGAGGTCCGGGCGTCGCTCGAGCGGCAGCTCCTCATCCAGCGTTACCTGAAGGAGCGCTTCAACCCGGTGGCGCTCGCCGACGAGGAGCGGGCGCGCGAGGAGTACGAGAAGTACTACGCGCCCGAACGCAAGGCCGCGGGGCTCGCGGTCCCGCCGTTCGAGTCGGTGATCGAGGAGGTCCGGCGGCGGGCGCAGGAGCGCTCCTTCATCGACGAAACCGAGAAGTGGCGCCGGGACCTGCGGCAGAAGGCGCGCGTCGGCGTCTACCGTATCCCCGTTCCGCTCGGCACGGACCGGCAGAAGGTCATGCTCTCGGGGGCGCGCGCGACCCCGACTCCGGCGCCCGCACCGACCGTCACGCCGACGCCTTAGGGCGGCTTCTACCCCGGCGGCCAGCGCATCGGGCGCCCGCCCAGCAGGTGGAAGTGGAGGTGGAAGACGGACTGGCCGGCGCCCTCTCCGTTGTTTGCCACCAGGCGGAAGTCGGAAAGCCCCCGGTCCCGCGCGATCGCCGCGGCCCGCGCCGCCAGCGTACCGACGAGCGCCTCGTCCCCGGCCCCGACGTCGGCGAGCCGGGCGATGTGCTTCTTCGGGATCACGAGAACGTGCGTCGGAGCCTTCGGAGAGATGTCCTCGAACGCGTAGACGGTCTCGTCCTCGTAGACTTTCGGGGACGGAATCTCTCCCGCAACGATCTTGCAGAACAGGCAGTCGCTCACGTCGAGCCGCCGTGGACCCGCGTGACGGAGGCGCCGAGCGCGTTCAGCTTTTCTTCCATGCGTGCGTACCCGCGGTCGAGATGGTACACGCGGTCGATCGTCGTCCGGCCCTCCGCGGTGAGCCCCGCGATCGCGAGCGCCGCGGACGCGCGGAGGTCGCTCGCCATGACGTCGGCCCCGGTCAGCGGCCCCCCTTCGACGACAGCCCAGCGCCCCTCCAGGCGGATCCGCGCGCCCATGCGGACGAGCTCCGCCACGTGGTGAAAGCGGTTCTCGAAGATCGTCTCGGTGACGGTCGAGACCCCGTCGAGGCCCGTGGCGAGCGCGGTCCACTGCGCCTGGAGGTCGGTGGGGAAGCCGGGATAGGCCGCGGTGGCGACGTCCTGCGCCGGCAGCCTTCCTTCCGCCCGCACCCGCAGCGTGTCGCCTTCGGTGTCGACGCGCGCGCCGACCGCGGCGAGGCGCGTGGTCAGCGCGCGAAGGTGCTCCGGCCGGCAGCGACGCACCGCGACGTCGCCGCGCGTCGCGACCCCGGCGATCGCGTAGGTCCCGGCCTCGATCCGGTCGGGGACCGTTTCGTGCTCCGCTCCGTGGAGAGACTCCACGCCCTCGACCGTGAGGGTGTCCGTCCCCGCGCCGTCGATCTTCGCACCCATCGCCGT
>JBKPMI010000283.1:0-9244 GCA_046732075.1 Acidobacteriota bacterium
TTCAGATACGTGGGGACGGTGATGGGGGGATCGACGCGCGCCGCGATGTAGTCGAAGACGAGATGGAATCCAACGGTGACCGGAGACGGGATGACGAAGTAGAGATGGGAGCCGACCATTGAAAAGGTAGCCTCGGGAAGAACATCGGGATACCTCAGCTGAAGAGTCCCCTCGGCGGAATCGCCCGCCTGGGTCACCGAGAACGGAATCGTCACGCGAGGGTCGGAATTCGACGTGTACCCGCCGAACCCTCCGGTGGAGATGTTGTAGCTGTGATTGACGAACTCCGTTCGCCACGGAATCGGTTGCGCCAGCATTCGTGTGGCGCCGAAGAGAATGAAAGAGAGCCGCGCGAAGGACCGGAGCATGCGCATGGAGACCCCCCAACCAACGAATCGAGATCTGCTGAAGCGAGTCTTTTGGTGCCGCTGAGCTTAAGCACTCGAGTGAATCCCGACAATCCGTCCAAAGTCCTAGGACCTCGACCGCGTAAAATCCCGCCGTGCTCTATCGATTCGATCGGGTCCGCAAGGCCTACGGTCCCAAGGAGGTGCTGCGGGAGGTCACCTGGCAGCACAACCCGGGGGAGAAGGTCGGCCTCGTCGGCCGGAACGGGGCCGGGAAGACGACGCTCCTCCGCATCGTGCTCGGCCGCGAGGAGCCGGACGCGGGAGAGGTCATCCGCGCCAACGCCGTCCGGATCTCGACCGTCGACCAGGCCCTGAACGCCGACCTCGGCGAGTCGCTCCACGACTACACGGCCGGCGCGTTCGCGCACCTCCACTCGATCGAGGCCGAGATGCGCCGCCTGGAGCACGCCATGGCCGAGGGACAGGACTCCACCTCGCTCCACGACCGCTACGACGCGCTCTCGCACCGCTTCGAGAACGAAGGCGGCTACGACATGGTGGCCGAAGTCGACAAGGCCTTGTCGGGCCTCGGCTTCGAGAAGGCCGACTTCGGCCGGCGCCTGGCGGAGCTCTCGGGCGGGCAGAAGAACCGGGCGATGCTCGCGCGGTCGATCCTCTCCTCGCCGGACGTCCTTCTCCTGGACGAACCCACGAACCACCTCGACTTCCAGGCGGTCGAGTTCCTGGAGGAGTACCTCGCGCGCTCGCGGAACGCGTACCTCGTTGTCACGCACGACCGCCGGTTCCTGGACCGCGTCGCGAGCGAGATCATCGACCTCGAGAACGGTCGCCTCTCCGAGTACTCGGGGGGCTACACGTCGTACCGCCGGCAGAAAGCGGAGCGGGTGCTCACGGCCACCCGCGCGTTCGAGAAGCAGCAGGAGTTCATCGAGAAGGAGAAGGAGTACATCCGCCGCAACATCGCCGGCGTGAACTCCCGTCAGGCCAAGGGCCGGCGCACGAAGCTCGCCCGGGTCGAGCGACTCGAGCGCCCGACCGAGGACGCCACGTCGGTGGGCTTCCGGTTCGACGCCGCGCGGATCGGCGGCCGCACGTTTCTCCGCGCGCGGGACCTCGACGTGGGATACGCGCCGGGGCAGCCGATCGTGCGCGGCGTCCGTTTCGAGCTCCTGCGGGGGGAACGGCTGGCCCTTCTCGGCGAGAACGGCACCGGCAAGACGACGGTCTTGAAGACGCTGGCGGGCCGCCTCGCCCCGCTCGCCGGCACCGTCGAGACCGGGCACGACGTCTCGATCGGCTACTACGACCAGGAGCTCTCGGACCTCGACCCGAAGAAGCGCGTGATCGACGCGGTGTGGGACGAACATCCCGAGGAGACCGAGGAGTCGATGCGCTCGTACCTGGCGCGATTTGCGTTCCGCGGAGACGACGTCTTCGCGTCGATCGCCGGCCTCTCGGGCGGAGAGAAGGGCCGGCTCACGCTCGCGGTCGTCATGAAGCAGCGCCACAACCTGCTGCTCTTGGACGAACCCACGAACCACCTCGACCTCGACTCGCGCGAGGAGCTGGAGGAGTCGCTGGACGACTTTCCGGGATCGATCGTCTTCGTCTCTCACGACCGCGCGTTCATCGACCGGCTGGCGACCCGGGTCCTCGACATCCGTGGAGGCCGGGCGCTGGCGCTGGACGGCAATTACACCGACACCGCGGCCGCGCGGGCCGAGAGGAGAAGCCGCCCGGAGCGGGAGGAGCGGACGACGGCGCTCGCTCCGACGCCGGCTTCGGTTGCGCCGAAGGCGCCGCCCCGGCCGAAAAAGGCGTCGTCCCCGGACGACCGGGAGGCCTCGCGCCGCCGGCGCCGGATCGCGGCGCTCGAGGAGAAGATCGCGGCGCAGGAGAAGGGAATCGAGACGATCGAGTCCCGGCTGTGGGAAGAGGGCCTGGAACTGGGTCCGGTCGAGTCGCACCGGCTCTCGGAGGAGAAGAAGCAGCGCCGGGAGGAGCTCGAGCGGCTGGTCGAAGAGTGGGCCAGGTTGTCGGAGGAGGAGACTCCCGCCGGCTCCACGACCGCCGGATGAGCGCGAACCCCGCATCGCGCGCCGCGATCCTGGCGATCGGCACCGAGATGCTCGGGCCGTTCCGCCAGGACACGAACTCGCTCTGGCTGACCCGCCAGCTCGAGGCGAAGGGCATCACCGTCGTCCGCAAGGCCGTGGTCCCGGACGAGCCGGCCGAGATCGCCCGCGAGCTCTCCTGCGCGTCGCAGGGGGCAGGCTGGATCTTCACGACCGGAGGTCTCGGACCGACCGCCGACGACCTCACGGTGTCGTCGGTGGCGGCATGGCTCGGAGTCCCGGTCCACCGCGACGAGCAGTGGGTCGCCGCAATGCGGGAGCGCTGGGAAGGGAAACGCGGAATCCGGATGCCCGCTGTCAACGAGAAACAGGGGGACGTCCCGGAGGGGGCGCGCGTGCTGGAGAACCCGCGCGGGACCGCACCCGGATTCTGGCTGGAAAAGGACGGCGTCCGGATCGTGATCCTGCCAGGCGTTCCCTCCGAGATGCGCGAGATCTTCGAGCGGTGCGTGGCGCCCCACCTCGATAACGGCGCGGGCGAGTCGGTCACCCGCCGCCGCGTTCTGCGAATCGCGGGAATGGGGGAGTCCGCAATCGAGGAGCTCGTCGCGCCGATCTACCGGAAGTGGAGCGACGACCCGGTGACGATCCTCGCCTCTCCCGGCGAGGTCGAGCTGCACCTGAGCACCCGGGGTCAGGCCGCCGCGGCGGAGTCACGCCTCGCGGCGATCGAGGAGGACTTCCGCGCCGTTCTCGGAAACCGGATCCACGGAATCGATGGCGAGACGATGGCGGCGAGCGTGGGCCGCCTGCTTCTCGAGAAGAAATGGACGCTCGCGCTCGCGGAGTCGTGCACGGGTGGTCTGGTGTCCGCGCTCCTGACGGACGTCCCCGGATCCAGCCGCTACTTCGCGGGGACCGTCGTCAGCTACTCCGACGCGTCCAAACGAGAGCTTCTCGGCGTCTCGGCGGAAACACTTCGCGACCACGGCGCGGTCTCCGACGAGACCGCGCGCGAGATGGCGCGCGGAGCGGTCGCGCGATTCGGCGCAGACGTCGCCGCCTCGATCACGGGCATCGCCGGGCCCGACGGCGGGACTCCCGAGAAACCGGTGGGGACCGTCTGCTTCGCGGTCGTCGGCCGGGACGGGCGGGAAGAGAGCAAGGGGCGCTTCTTCGGAGGTGATCGTGAGATGGTCCGGAGGACGTCCGCGATGTTCGCGCTCGAGATGGTCCGTCGCATGCTGATCGGAACGCCGTGAGGGCGTTCCTCGCCGTCCCGTCGGAATCGATGTGGGTCGAGAGTGCCCGCAACCTCGTGGAGCGCCTGCGCGGCTCCCGGCCCCGGGCGGCGTGGACGCGGCCGGAGTCGTGGCACCTGACGCTCCGGTTCCTGGGGGACAGTGTCACCGCCGAATTCGTGGAGCGCTTCGCGGCGGATATGGAGTCCGCGGCGATGGAGACCGTCCCGGGCGAGATCGTGGCCGGGCCTCCTGCCGTCTTCCCGGAGCGCGGCCGAGCCCGGGTCCTCGGAGTGGGCTTCACACCGACGCCGGGGCTGGAGTCGATCACGGCGCTGGCCCGCCGGGCCGAAGACACGGCCGTGCGCCTCGGCTCGCCGCCCGAGGACCGGCCGTATCACGCGCACGTGACGTTCGCCCGGATCCGCGACCCGTGGCCTCCCGAGGCGGTCGAGGAGTACCGCCGGGAAGTGGCGGCGTGGACGTTCCCCCCGTGGCTCGCGAGATCCGTCGTGCTCTTCGAGAGCCGCCTCGGATCGGAGGGAGCGGTGCACACGCCGCTCCACGAGTGGACGTTCCAGGGGGGACCGCGGGGAGTGCGCGCGTGACCGTGCCGCCGCCCGTCGTCGTCATCGCCGCCTACCTGCTGGGGTCTATCTCCTTCGCGGTGCTGGTCGTCCGCGCGAAGACCGGCCGCGACATCCGCTCGGAAGGCTCGGGCAACGCGGGTGCGACGAACGTGCTCCGGTCCTATGGGAAGAAGCTCGCCCTCCTCGTGGCGTTCGCCGACGTGGCCAAGGGGGCGGCGGCCGTCTTTCTCATGCGGCTCGTGACGGCCGATCCCCGCTGGGCCGCGGCCGCGGGATTCGCGGCCATCCTCGGCCACGTGTTTCCCCTCTTCTACGGGTTTCGCGGCGGGAAAGGCGTCGCCACCGCGGTCGGAGCGTTTCTCGCGCTCTCCCCGCTTCCCCTGCTGGTGTGCCTCGCGGTCTTTCTCGCGATCGTCGCCGCCACCCGCTACGTATCGCTCGGCTCCGTGGTGGCGCTGGCGCTCCTCCCGCCGGTCGCGGGCCTCTTCTTTCACGCGCCGCGGGCCGTGGTGACGGTTGCCGGACTGACCGCGATCCTTATCCTCGTGAAGCACCTGCCCAACCTGAAACGCCTGGCCCGCGGAGAAGAGCGCAAGCTCGGCCGCCGGTGAGGGTTTCGATCCTCGGCGCCGGGTCCTGGGGGACCGCGCTCGCGATTCACCTCGCGCGCAGCGGGCACTCCGTGGTGCTCTGGAGCCGCGACCCGGTCGTGGCGACGACCATCGCGAAGGAACGCCGCCATCCACGCCGTCTTCCGGACGTCGCGATCCCGGAGGGCGTCGGGACGACGTCCGAGCTCGCGCGGGCGTTCGAGCACTCGGAGACGATCGTCCTGGCGGTGCCGTGCGCCGCGTTCCGTGAGCTTCTCGCCGCGTCCCCCGGCCCGGACAGCCGGCCGCTGCGTTTCGTGTCGACGGCGAAGGGGATCGAGCCGGAGACCTTGAAACGAATGTCGGAGATCGTCCTCGAGTGGTATCCCTCCGCGTCGGTAGCAGCGCTCTCCGGCCCGACGTTCGCGGACGGCGTCGCGCGGGGCGACCCGTCGGCGGCGGTGGTCGCCGACCGGGGGGGCAGCTTTGCCCGCGACCTCCAGCAGCAGTTTTCCAACTCCCAGCTGCGGCTCTACAGCTCGTCCGACATCCTCGGCGTCGAGCTCGCCGGCGCGCTGAAGAACGTGATCGCGATCGCCGCGGGAATCGTCTCGGGCCTCGGGTACGGTCACAACACCCTCGCGGCGCTGGTCACGCGCGGCCTCGCCGAAATCGGCCGCATCGTCCGGGGATGCGGAGGCGAGCTGAAGACCGTGCACGGGCTGGCGGGAATCGGCGACCTGATGCTGACGGCCACGGGCCGGCAGTCCCGCAACCGTCACCTGGGGGAGGAGATCGGGCGCGGCGGCAGGCTGGCGGACGTCCTGGTCCGGATGCCGGAGGTGGCCGAGGGCGCGCGGACGTGCCTGGCGGTGCCGACGATCGCTCGTCGGGTTGCGGTCGAGGCGCCGATCTCCGAGATCGTGGTCCAGGTCCTCTACGAGGGGCTCGACGCGCGGGAGGGCGTCGAGCAGCTCATGACGCGAGCGCTCCGCCCGGAGTGAGACTCGGAAACCCGGTCGAATCCGGGGGAAGATCGCCGGAGCCCGGACCGTTGAAACGAACCGCCAGAGGAGGCAAGACGATGAGAAAAACGTGGATCCTGGCGTTCCTGGTGGCGTTCGCGATTTCGGTGACGGCGACCGCCCACGACGCGAAGAAGGGGGAGAAGGTCGTTTCCGGAACCATCGCGAAGCTGGACACGGCGAACCACGCGATGACCGTCACGGACGCGAAGGGCACGAGCTGGGAAGTGCAGTGGACCGACGCGACGAAGGTCCAGGGAGGAGAGCTGAAGGAGGGCGTGCCGGTCCAGCTGGGCTGCACCGAGTCCGACAGCAAGCACTGGGCGACCTGGATCAAGGTCTCCGAATCCCGCTAGCAGCCGGACCAATCCGCGTCCCCGGCGCGGGATTTGCATCCTCCCGACCAGTTCTTCGAACTCGAGAAACACCGTTGCACAATCCCGACTCTCGTCCCGGACCGCATGCGTGCGCCGTCGCCCTGCGTCGCCCGGACGCCTTGGAGTGAGCACCCGCCGCACCTCCCGCCGGCGGGGGACGAAGAACGTTCCCCAGGTTCCTCCGGCGACGGACGGTCCCTCGACGGCCGTCTTCGCGCGGGAGGAGAACTACCGCGCGCTCTTCGAAGTGAACCCGCTCCCCATGTGGCTGCGGGATCCGGAGACGCTCGGTTTCGTCGCCGTCAACGACGCGGCGATCAAGCAATACGGCTACTCGCGCGAGGAATTTCTGAGCATGACCGTGAAAGACATCCTCGCGCCCGAGGAGCTCGAGGCGATCGCGGAGTTCCAGTGGGATCGCATGCAGGCAATCGAGCCGTGGAATGCCGGGGTCCGCCGTCACCAGCGCAAAGACGGCAGCTTCTTCTGGGTCGAGGTCACCGGGCGCGATCTCGTCGTCGGAAAGCGCCGCCTGCGATTGATCCTGGCGAACGACGTCACCGAGCGGAAACGGCTGGACGACGAGCACCAGCTCCTCGCGGAGGCAAGCGCGATCCTGGGGTCTTCTCTCGACTCGGAGGCGACGCTCGCTCGTCTTGCCCACCGCCTCGTCCCGCAGCTCGGGGACTGGTGCGCCATCGACGTCGTCGACCCGCAGGGGATGCCCGTGCGCGTGGCGGCGGCGGAAGCCGGAACCGACGACGAGGAGCGCATTCGGCGCTATCCGGCGAACCCGAGCGCTCCCCGTGGCGTCTACTCCGTGCTGCGGACGGGGCAGTCGGAGCTCGCACCGGACGTGGAGGCGGAAACGCTCGACCGCGTCGCCTGGGACGCCGAGCACGCGCGTCTCCTCCAGCACCACGTGCGCGGTTACATCTGCGTGCCGCTCCGGGCGGGGAACCGGGTCCTCGGGGCGATGGTGCTCGTCCGCGGGAAGTCCACTCCCCGCTACGACCAGAAGGACCTGTCTCTCGCAGAGGAGGTGGGGCGCCGGGCCGGGCTCGCGATCGAGAACGCCCGGCTCTACGCCGAGATGCGGGACGCCAGCACGCAGAAGAGCCGGTTCCTCTCGGCCGTCAGTCACGACCTCCGGACTCCCGCCAACGCGATCACGCTCCTCTCTTCGCTGATCCGGAAGGAGACCGAGCAGGCGGAGGGAGGGGACCGCGCCCGCCTCATCGAACGCTGTCGGAGGCTGGAGGTCGCATCCTCGTCGTTCGCCGATCTGCTCTCCGATCTTCTCGAGATCGGCAGCTTCGACTCCGGCCAGAAGAAGCTCCACGAGGAGGATTTCGCGCTCGCCGACGTCATCGACGAGAGCCTGGAGACCTGCGCCGTCGCCGCCCGCGAAAAGGGCCTTCGGCTTCGAGTGCGCTGGGACGTCCCGCCTCCGCTCGTCCGTGGAGACCGAACGGAGTTCAGCCGCGTCCTCCTGAACCTCGTCAGCAACGCCGTCAAGTTCACGCAGCGCGGCTTCGTCAAAGTCGAGGTCTCGCGGACCGGCGACGGCAGCCTGCAGATCGGGGTGCGGGACACGGGCCCCGGGATTCCGCCGGAGCACATCTCGTCGATCTTCAGCGAGTTCTTCCAGGTGCAGAACAACGAGCGGGACCGCAGCAAGGGGAGCGGCCTCGGGCTCGCGATCTCCCGCCGGATCATGCAGGCTCTCGGGGGCGCGCTGCGGGTCGAGAGCCAGTTCGGCGTCGGGTCGCTCTTCACGGCGACGCTTCCGGCCGAGAGAGTTCTTCCGGAGGTTTCCCCGGCGGCCGCCCGCTCCGAAAAGGCGCCGGCCGCGGACCTGCTGACCAACGGCGCCTCGGTCCTGATCATCGACGACGACGCCACGTCGCGCGAGGCGCTGCTCGAGATCCTCCAGGACGAGGGCTACGAGGTGCTCACCGCGACGGGCGGTGAAGAGGGCGTGGAGGCCGCGCTCCGACATCGCCCCGACCTGCTGCTGCTCGACATGATGATGCCCGGGATCGACGGCGTCGAGGTGATCCGGCGGATCCGGAGCGAACCGGGGCTCGAGCGGGTGCGAATCATCGCTTTGACCGGCGACGTCACTCGCGCACGCCTGCAGAGCGTTTCGGATGCCGGAGCGGACCGTTTCGTGGCGAAACCGTTCCGGATCCCGGAGCTCCTCGACTCGGTGCGGACGGTCCTGCGTCAGCCGGCCTGAGCCTTCTTCCACGCCGTGACTTGACAGCGCTCCTTTCGGAGCGCCAGCATGGATTCGTTGGCTCCAACAGCACGTCCTTTGCCTCCGTAAAACCAGCGACGGCTTTGGAGGCTGCATGATCAGCCAGGGAGATTCGTGAGCCTCGTTCTGTTTCTGGCCTCGCGACGCTCGAACCGACTCTTCTCGGCAACCGCATTGCTCCTGTTCTTGTGGAGTGTTCCCAGCAGCGTGTTCGCGGGTCTGAACAGTTGGACGACCAACGGTCCGACCGGAGGGGGGCTCGGTCTGGCCATCGACTCCGCAAACCAACTCGTTCTTTATGCGCCGAGCTTGGGCGGAGTCTTCAAGACGACGGACGGAGGTCTGAGATGGCGCCACCTCGACGACGGTCTGCCGCCAGGGGAATGGATCGTGTCGATTGCGACGGACCCCGGTCGTTCGGACTTGCTATACGGCGTCACGAGCGTCGGAGCGCTAGTGAAGAGCATGGATACTGCTCGGAGCTGGACGAGGATCTTCGAGAGCGATCCGACTTCTGGTCTTCGTTTGTCGGTCTATCAGGTTGTGATCGCTCCCGTCGACGATCGGATCCTCTACGCCCGAACGAGCGGCGGCGTATTTCGATCGGCGGACGGTGGCGAATCCTGGCAGGGCACCGGGCTGAACACCAGTGTCCGAACGCTCGCTATTGATCCGACCGACCCCAGCAAGCTTTGGGCGGGCACGACAGGCG
>JBKPMI010000284.1:0-7596 GCA_046732075.1 Acidobacteriota bacterium
GAGGTTCGACTCGACCGGGTCGAGGGGCGGCTCACCGGAGTCGAGTGGCGGCTCAACGGAGTCGAGAGTGAGATCGGAGCGGTCAAGTCGATGATCCGCCCCCGGATCGCGAGGAGTGACGCATGAGGTCGGGCAAGAGCATCCGACCGCAGTGGCGGAGTACTCCGTTCCGGGACCGCTACAACGTCGCCGGCCTCGTCGTGGGCGACATCTGCTTCGCGTGCGAGTGCCGGATCCTCGAGCTCGGCGGCGACGACGGCATGGTGCTCGCGTGGTGCGAGTGCGGCTGGCCCGAGGACGCCGCGATGATGGAGGTCCTTCCGGTTACTTCCCTCTCGCGTTGATCGCGCGCAGGTAGGGCTCGGCCGGAGTGAGGGGCGCGGTCCGAATCCAGTAGGGAACGGAGAGGATCTCGGGGATCGTCATCCGCCCATCGGACACCGAGAGAAAGCCCTCGGAATCCACTTCCGCTGCCGCCACGCCCGCACCGACGGCGATCCGCAGCGTCAGTCCCCCCTCCTGATCCGGCCCGAGCGTGAGCGTCGGGGGAACAACTGATGGTTGCACGGCCGCGTCTCCGGCGGAGGAGTGCGCCTCGACCGTGTACGTCACGGTGGCATTCGACTGGTTGCGCAGGGTGAACGTCCGCGACACCGTGAATGGAGCGGTCTCGGTCGTGACCCTGCCGAAGCTCGCGCTCGTCGGCAGGACGAGGCTTTCGACGGTCGCGGCAGCCGCGAGATCGACCACGCCGGAGCCGCGGGACATCACGCGCTCGCCGCCGATCTTTCCGGAGTCCACGGGACGGGCGGCAGTCTCGGTGAGAGCCGCCTTGAGCAGGGCGGGTCCCCATCCCGGGTGCTTCTGCTTCACGAGAGCGACGGCTCCCGCGGTGCGCGGCGCGGAAAACGACGTTCCCGCCGCAAATTCGAAGCCGCTCGCGTTGTAGATCGTGCTCGCGCCCCGGTGCGGATCCGGCGCGGGGAAGCGGTTCTCGCCCGCGGAGCTGTCGTCCTGGCAAGGTGCATAGCTGTCGGAGCCGATCGTTGCCAGGTCCGGCTTGATGCGGAGGTCCGGGGTGGGGCCGCGCGAGGAGAACGACGTCAGCCGGTCGGGCGTCGCCGTTCCCGCGAACGGCGGGGTGCCGGCGGGCGCGGCCTTCATCCGTCCGACCGCCGGAGGACTGAAGTTCGAGAAGATGAAGCTCTTGAGCGCCAAGCCGTCGCTGCGCCGCAGGATGATCGCGGGCACCGACGCCTGCCCCATCGACGGGTTGAAGAGCTGCTCGCCGCTGTTCGACACGGCCGGATCGTCCGAGTTGTAGATCACCATGCCGACCGCGCCGGCGGCGGCGACGTTCTGCCCCTTGACCGCGAACGTGCAGACCCCCCGCTGGACGAGCGCGATGCGTCCGTTCAGGGATCCGCCGGGCAGCGACGTGCACGCGATCCCGCTCAACTGCCCGTCGACGTCGTCGACGTCGGCGAGCGGAGCGGAGAGCGCGACGGCGGGAAGGCTGCAGGCGTCCGCGCACGACCCGCCCACGACCGACACGAGGCCCGCCGGCACCGACGGACTGCCGGAGATCACCTCGAAGACGCCGAGTGACGAGAGGCCGTAGTGCGCGTTGGTGCTCGCACCGACCGTGATCGCGCCCGGTGCGGCTCCCGGGAATCCGACGGTCGACGGGTCGGGGCCGCTGTTGCCGGCGCTGATCGTCGCGACGACCCCCGCGGCGACCGCGTTCTCCACGGCCGTGATGATCGGATCGTCCAGCGGGTTGCCCTCGGGACTGCTCCCGAAGCTCATGTTGATGACGTCCATGCCGTCGTCGACCGCGGCCTCGATCGCCGCGATGATGTTGTCGTCGAACGCGCGCGGAGCGAAGACGCGGTAGTCCCCGATCCACGCTTTGGGCGCCACGCCGGAAATCGTGATCGGCCGCCGGCCCGAGCCGGAGAGCGCGACCCGCGCTCCCGCGGCGACACCGGCCGAGTGCGAGCCGTGGCCGACCAGATCCTGCGCAGTCCGGTGGCCGAGGTCGGCGTCCGTGTCCCGCGAGTCGGAGAGCGACTGGAAGAAGCGCGCCACGATCACCTTGCCGTTGGCGAGCGCTGCGTCCCCCTTCGGGAAACCGGAGGGCGGGGTCAGGGTCGCGTCCGAAAACATCGGGTTCGAAAAGTCGACGCCCGTGTCGATGAGCCCGATTTTCATTCCGGCGCCGGCCTGCTCGTCGCCGCCGAGGGCCGACCAGAACGCCGGGGCACCCATCGCCGCGTTCGAGACGTCGAGCGTCGGAAAGTACTCGCGGACCGCCCGAACGGACGCCACCCCGGGCAGTCGCGCGAGGTCTTTGACGGAGCCGGCCGGAACGATGGCCGCGAAACCGTTGAAGACCGTCTTGTACCGGAAGCCGACCTCGGCCGCGGGAATCCGCTCGCGGACCCGGCCGATCACGTCCTCCTGCTGCGCCTCGAGATGGTCCCGGTACCGCGCGACCTCTTCCCGGCGCGCGGTAAGAAGAGTGACGCCGGTGACCGAGGGCGCCGTGGCCGAGAGCCCGGCGATCCCACCGGAGTAGCGCGCGACGGGCGGCTCGGGGAGCTGCACCAGGACCGGGATCGGACGATTCGCCGCGGCGGCGGCTGGGGAGATCGGGGCGGCGTGGGCGGGAATCGCCGCCGCGAGCAGAAAGACGGCGCGGCGCAGAAAGTCGGTTCCGTGCACGAAAGGTCTCCCCGGAAGAAGTTGGTGAGCCGCGGAGTGTACACGAAGGCGCCGGTTCGCGGCGCCTCCGTGCTCTCCGTTCGGAGCTACGGGACGGGTGTCGGTAACGGCGTCACAGCGGGTGCGGGCTCGGCCGCGGCCGGCCCCAGGGGCACCGAGGCGTGGTCCGAGACGTACATCCACTTTCCGTTCTTCTTGACGGCAATCGACGAGTACCGGCCTTCCATCGTCTGCGCGGCGCCGCCGGCCTTGGGCTCGACCGTCATCGAGAACGTCCCGGAGGACGCGGCGAGATTGCCCGACGTCGATTCGAATTCCTGCGTCAACGTCATGGCCGTGACCTTGCTCGCTCCGAGGAACTTCTGGAAGCTCGCGCGGATCTCGTCGGTTCCCTTCGCCTTCATCTCGTCGGGCATGTAGGTGACGGCGGTCGGGGCGTAGAGCTTGACGAGACCCTCGACGTCGCCCGCCATGGCTGCTTTCTTCCACGCGTTGTCCAGGTCCTTGATCCCCTGGGCGAAGGCCGATACCGCAAACAGACCACCGGCAATGAATAGAACCGCTCGCTTCATATTTCTCCTTTTCGAAACGCGCCGGAATTCTATCTTCAGCGAAGTGTCTGCTAGCCTCGCCGCCATGTCCCGGCGGGTCCTCGGCGTCGCTCTTCTCCTCCTTCTCGGAACACGGACGGCCTGGGGTCAATCCCCCTCGGCTCCCTGGAGGACCATCGACACCCTCCACTTCCGGATTCACTTTCCCGCGGCGTTCGAGCCCTGGGCGCGCCGCGCCGCCGGGGCGATCGAGTCGATCCACGACCGCGTTTCCGAGGCCGTCGGATTCCGAGTCGACCGCCGGATCGACGTCGTGGTCGGCGATCCGCAGGCGGCCGCCAACGGAATGGCGTTCCCGTATCTCGATCGCCCATTCATCGTTCTCTGGACCTCGCCTCCCGAGGCGGAGTCCGAGCTCGGGACGTGGAACGACTGGATGGAAGACCTCGTCACGCACGAGGTCGCGCACATCGTGCACCTGACGCGGCCCCGAAACCGCTCGCGGGGGATCCTCGCGCGCATCTCGCCCGTGCCCCTCGGACCGCTGGCCCTCCGCTCCCCGCGCTGGCTGACCGAGGGCTATGCGACCGTCATCGAGGGAGCGCTTTCCGGGTCGGGCCGGCCCGCGTCCAGCTACCGCGCGATGGTGCTGCGCCGCTTCGCCATCGAAGGGAAGCTTCCGGGCTACGCCGCGTTGAGCGCGACCTCCGGCTGGCTCGGCGGCTCGATGGCTTACCTCGTCGGCTCGACGTACCTCGAGTGGCTCGAGGCGAGGGAAGGGAAGGGAAGTCTCCAGAAGCTCTGGAAGCGGATGGCGTCCCGGCGCGGCGGCGATTTCCCGAGCGCGTTCCGAGCGGTGTTCGGCGAGCTCCCGTGGGACCTCTACGACCGGTTCCGCGCCGAGATCACGGCAGCCGGCATCGAAGAGGAGAAGCGGCTCGCGGCCGCCGGGCTCGCCGCGGGCGAGGCGTGGCAGAAGCTCACCGGCGGAACGCTCTCGCTCCAGGTATCGCCCGACGGAACGCGTCTGCTCGCCCGGCGCGATCCCAGACGCGGGGAGACGTACCTCGCGGTGTGGACGATCTCCGAAAGTGCGGAGGAGCAGAAGGCGGCGGAGCACCGAAGGGAGCGCGAGGCCGAGCTGCTGCGCGATCCGAACGAGGTTGCGGACAGGCCGGAGGTCCCGCGTCCGCGTCCGCCGAAGTGGCGGCTGCCGAGCGTCAACGGTTATTCGGCCTGGAATCCCCGCTGGATGCCGGGCGGGCGGGAGGTCCTCTTCGCGCGGCGTGCACCCGACGCGGACGGCGTGCTGCGCTCCGACCTTTACGCGTGGGCGCCGGAGGAGGGGAGCACCCGGCGCCTCACCAACCTCGCCGATGTGGGCGAGGCGGACCCCGCGCCCGGCGGCCTGCGGGCGGTGGGCGTTCGCACCCGATACGGCGTCTCGGAGCTGGTGTCGGTCGATCTATCGTCCGGCGCGACGACCGTCCTCCCCGTGACCGGCTCGCCCGAGGACCCGTGGCGCGTGTGGAGCCATCCGCGGGTTTCGCCGGACGGCCGGACGGTCGCCGTCCTCGTGCACTTCGGCGGCCGGTGGAGGCTCGTCGTGCTGCCGTCAGCGGGCGGAGCGATCCGCGAGATCCCACTGCCCGGCTCTGCCGCCGGGGAGCCGGCGTGGAGCGCGGACGGCCGACAGATCTTCGTCGCGACGGATCGCGAGGGCATCTGGAACCTGGAGTCGGCCGACGCCGGCGGCGGGTCGGTGAGCGAGCTCCTGACCCGGGTGACCGGCGGCGCGCTCTCGCCCGCGCCATCGTCCGACGCGAAAAACCTCTTCTTCCTGGAGATCACGGCGAAGGGGGTCGACGTGCGCCGACTGACACTGCCCGCACCGTCCCTGGCGCCTCTGGGGCGCCGCCCCGGATTTCCCCTGCTTCCTCCGGAACCGGTTCCGCCGGCGGTCTTCGCGCGGGCGGAAGTTGCGCCCGACCGCCCGTACACGGTCTGGCCGAGCCACGTCATCCGCCCGCTCGCGACGTACTCCGTGGGACCCGATGGCAGCGCGTGGCAGATCGGTGTCGAAGGCTCGGACGTGGTCGGCCGGCTCGACTGGGTCGCCGCCGCGTCCGTCGGAAACGACGCGGGACCGCGGGGCGGCTCCCTCGCGGTCGCGTACCGCGGTCTTCCGCTCGGTCTCTCGGCGCAGATCTTCTCGGCGCGCGAGCGACCCGGCAGCCAGCGCGTCGTGCGCCGTCCGGAGTTCGACCAGGATCGCCGGGGCGGTTTCCTCGAGGCGTCGTGGGGACGACTCTTCGCGGGAGGGCGCCTTCGCCTCGCGGCGGGCGCCGGAACGACGCGGGTCGATCCGCTCGCGGGAGGTGCCGACTTCGACCGGACCGTCGTTTCGCTGCGCGCCCGCGGCGACCGGCGCTGGATCCGGGGAAAGCGCGGTTTCCGGCTGGACCTCGAGGGGTCGGGCTCGACCGGCCGCACCGACGGAAGCTCGTGGCGGCAGTTCCTCGCAGGCGCCGGGGTCTCCGCATACCTGCCGTCGCTCCGGATCTCGGCGTTCGGCCGCTACGGCGACACGTCCGGCTCTCCCACACGGTTCGACGTCTTCTCGATAGGCGGCGCGCCGTCCGCCGTCCTCGCCGAGGGACTCGACCGCAACCGCGTGGAGCTGCCGGCTCTCCCCGCGTTCGTTCAGACGGGGGAGCGCGTGGAGTCGATCCGCGGGGAGGCGGCGTTCGGAAACGTGCTCGTCGTGTACGGCGAGCGCGTGCGCGCGTGGACGACCTCGACTCCGCGGCCCGACCCCGTCCGCGTCTTCGGTGCCGAGCTCCGCATCGACGAGCGCGCGCTGCCGATTTCGGTTCCGGGGGACCTGGCGTTCTACGTGGGCGTGGCGAAAATCCGGAGCGACTCGCCGCGGTTCGACTCGACGCGGGCTTACGCGGGGCTGTTGTACCGGCCCTGACTAGTCCTGGTAGTAGCTCCGCGCCGCGACCTTCCCCTTTTTCGCCGCGAGCGTCACCTCGACGTCGTGCGCGCCCCGCGGCAGGTTCGGCTTCACGAAGACGAGCACGTAGCGTCCGGAGATCGCGCGGGTGACCCGGTCGAGCGCGGCGGCCGGGAAGAGGTGGGTCTTCTGGTACGTGCCGCCGGTCGCCTCGGCGACCGCCTCCAGCCGGTGCTCGAGCGTGTGGTAGTCGGCGTCGGTGATGTCGAGCGTGAAGATACTGACGCGCGCGGCGGAGAGCGACTGGAGCGCCCGCACGTATTCTTTCTGCTCCTGCGGAATCGGCCCCGTGAGGCCGCCGATCGTGCCGAGCCCCCACCCGAAGTAGAGCATCGACTTTCCGCCCGGGATCGGCTCGAGCGCGCGCGCGACGAGATCGAGGCCGCGCTCCGGCGTCACGGCCTTCGCCGCGGCTTTGTAGTCGAAGTGGCGGGCGAGGGAGGGAAAGGGGCCCGGCTCGATCCGTTCGGGATTCTCGACCCGCAGGCACGAGATCATCGCGTCCCGGATCTTTTGCGTGTCCGAGGTGAAGTCCTGCCGCAGCTTCAGGTGCGAGTCGAACGAGACCACCGCGACGCGATCCGTCGGAAGCAGCGTCTCCAGGAATCGGCCGGTGTACTGCGCCATCCGGAGAAAGCCGCCGATGCGGAGAGGTTCGTAGTCCGTCTGGTAGAAGAGCACGATCACGCGGCCCGGCGGATAGGCGAGGACCGGCTCCGGAATCGCCGGCGCGTCTCCCCACGTGATCTCGCCCGGCTTCAGCGACGCTGCCGCTTCGTTGGCAGTGGCAGGCACCCACTCGACGGACTCGAGCGGCACGCGGCGGCCGTCCACCCGGACGACGAAGTCCGTCGCGCCGAGGTCGCGAATCGGCTCGCCGTCGTCGTACGTCACATAGGCGTCGATCACGACGCGGTCGACGCGGGCTTCTTCGCGAAAAGCGCCGGGCCGCGGAGCGACGGGAGGCGGCGCGGGCCGCGGGGCGCGCGGGGGAGCGCTCGGAAGACCGCGCCCCTTCTGGGGCAGAGGGGGAAGTGAGTCCTGGGCGAGCGCGGGGATCACCAGAAGGATGCCTGCCAGCAGAACGCGACCGACCCCACCCATCCCCGGGACCTTCACGCCATGAGCGTAGCGCAAAGGCGCGGCGATAAACTCCTCACCAACTCCGTGTCACTTTTGCCCGGTGTTCGCCTCGGTCCTTACGAGATCCTCGCGCCCCTCGGCGCGGGAGGAATGGGAGAGGTGTACCGGGCGCGGGACACACGGCTCGGGCGCGACGTTGCGATCAAGGTACTCGCC
>JBKPMI010000285.1:0-1850 GCA_046732075.1 Acidobacteriota bacterium
GTTTCGCACCACATGGACGCCCTGTGCCGGGCCGGCCTGGTCGTGCGCGAGAAGCGGGGCCGTTGGGTCTACTACCGGCGCAACGAGGCGGCGCTCGGCCGCCTCGGTCAAGCCGTCGCGAAAGAACTCTGAGCGGAAAACTGAGAACTGAGAACGGATTTCAACAGGAGGTCAAAATGGAACCCTCGGTCCACGTTTCCCTGAACGTCTCGAACGCCGCCCGCTCCCGCGACTTCTACTCCGCATTCTTCGGCGTGAAGCCGGCCAAGGACGAGCCGGGCTACGTCAAGTTCGTGACGAGCCAGCCGACCCTCCACCTCGCCCTGAACGAGACCGGTGCCTGGCCCGTGCCGGCCGGCGCCCTCTCGCACCTGGGGTTTCGGGTCGATTCGACTTCCGAAGTCGACGCCTGGAAGGAGCGCGTCACGTCGAGCGGTCTCGCGAGCTTCGACGAGAAGAACACGACGTGCTGCTACGCCCGCCAGGACAAGTTCTGGGTCAGCGATCCGGACGGCAACCGCTGGGAGGTGTACACGGTGCTGGAGGACGTGAAGACGCAGCCCGCGGAGCCCGTGGCCTGCTGCGACGCGACGTGCTGCGCGGAGACACCGTCCAGCTGACCGCGGATAGCTCCTAGAATCCGGGCCATGGCCTGGGATCGCAAGACGTGGGCTTCGCTCTCCCCGACCGGGCTGCGGGAGACGAAGCCCAACCACTTCCGGGAAATGGCGCGGATCGCGTGGGAGAACCGGGGGGAGATCCCGTTCGCCTGGCGGATCCTGACGCGCGGCGTCTGCGACGGCTGCGCGCTCGGAACGACCGGGATGCGCGACTGGACGATCGACGGGACGCACCTCTGCATGGTGCGCCTGGAGCTCCTCTCCCTGAACACGATGCAGGCGCTCGACCCCCGCCGGCTGGCGGACGCCAACGCGCTCGGCTCGCTCACTTCCGAGCAGCTCCGCGAGCTCGGCCGGCTCCCCCACCCGATGGTCCGACGCCGCGGCGAGCCCGGTTTCCGGCAGATCTCCTGGGACGACGCCCTCGACCTCGCGGCCGCGCGCCTCCGCGAGACCGCGCCCGAGCGGATCGCCTTCTACCTGACGTCCCGCGGAATCCCGAACGAGACGTACTACGCGGCGCAGAAGGCGGCTCGGTTCCTGGGCACGAACAACGTCGACAACTCGGCCCGGCTCTGCCACGCCGCGTCCACCGTCGCGATGAAGGAGATGCTGGGCCAGGGCGCGTCGACGGCGTCGTACCGCGACTGGCTGAAGTCGGACCTGATCGTCTTCTTCGGGTCGAACGTCCCGAACAACCAGCCGGTGACGATGAAGTACCTCTATCTCGCGAAGAAGAACGGCGCCCGGATCGCGGTCGTCAACCCGCACCGGGAGCCGGGGCTCGAGCGGTACTGGGTCCCGTCGGTCCTCGAGAGCGCGCTCTTCGGGACGAAGATGGCGGACGACTGGTTCGAGGTGGACACCGGCGGGGACCTCGCGTTCTGCAACGGCGTCTTCAAGGCCCTCCTCGAAACGCCGGGCGGGATCGACGAGGAGTTCGTCGCGCGGTCCACGGCGGGTTTCGAGGACGCGGCCGCCGTGGTCCGGGATCAGAGCTGGGAGGAGCTGGAGCTCGCGAGCGGTGCCCCCCGCCAGCGGATGCGCGACTTCGCCCGCCTCCTGATCGAGAAGCCCAATGCGCATTTCATCTGGTCGATGGGCCTCACCCAGCACGCGCACGGCGTGGACACGATCCGGGCGCTCACGAACGTGGGGCTCGCGCGGGGACTGCCCGGGCGGCCGGACCGCGGCCTCATGCCGATCCGCGGCCACTCCGGCGTCCAGGGA
>JBKPMI010000286.1:0-10062 GCA_046732075.1 Acidobacteriota bacterium
TCTTCGAGAAGCGGGGCGAGGCTTTCGACATGATCCGGGAGGGCGACGTCCTCCTCCACCATCCGTACGACTCGTTCGACCCGGTTCTGCGCTTCCTGGACGATGCCGCGTCCGACCCCGAGGTCCTGGCGATCAAGATGACGCTTTACCGGACGGGTCCGGACTCGCCGGTCGTGGCCGCGCTCGCGCGCGCCGCGAATAACGGAAAGCAGGTCGCGGTCTTGGTCGAGGTGCAGGCGCGATTCGACGAGGAGAAGAACATCCAGTGGGCGCGGTCGCTCGAGCGCGCCGGCGTTCACGTGGCCTACGGGGTCGAGGGACTCAAGACGCACGCGAAGCTGGCCCTGGTGGTCCGCCGCGAGGGGTCCACGATCCGCCGCTACGTTCACTTCGGGACCGGCAACTACAACTCTGCGACCGCCAGCGTCTACACGGACGTGGGCCTATTCACGGCGCGCCCGGAGTTCGGCCACGACGCCTCGGAGCTCTTCAACTACCTGACCGGCTTCTCCCGGAAGACGACGTACCGCGCGATTTCGGTCGCGCCGTTCTCCCTTCACGACGACGTGCTCACGCTCATCCGCGCCGAGGCGACGAAGGCGCGAGCCGGAAAACCCGCGTCGATCGTGGCGAAGATGAATTCGCTCGTGGACCCGCGGGTCATCCACGAGCTCTACCGGGCGTCCGCCGCGGGAGTTCCGATCGAGCTCGGCATCCGTGGCATCTGCTGCCTGCGGCCGGGCGTCGCCGGCATCTCCGACACCATTCGCGTTTCGAGCGTCGTCGGCCGCTTCCTGGAGCACAGCCGCGCGCTCTCGTTCGGCGTGGGCGAGGAAGAGAAGATATTCATCTCGAGCGCCGACTGGATGCCGCGGAATTTCTTCCGGCGCGTCGAGATCATGGTGCCGGTCCTCGCGGAGAGCGCTCGCGAGAAGATCCGCCAGGAAGTCCTGGAGCCCTTCCGGAACGACAACTCCCGCGCGCGGGACCTCCAGCCGGACGGCTCCTACGTCCGCCGGTCTCCGGCCGCCGGAGAGCCGGTCCGCGACGCCCAGCAGGGCCTGGTCGACAAGCTCGCCCGGCGCGGACTGCGCGCCGTGCCGGACGTGGCACGGGAGCCGGGAGCCGGGAGCCGGTAGCCGGAAGGGACTTTCAGCTCCAGAGCGCTTCCGCGGACACCATCTCGAGCGACTGCTGGTGCAGCGGCTCCTGGAGCTCGGCGGAAACGGCGCGGAAACGGACGCGCCGCCGGAACACGCTTTCGAAGAGGTCCGCCCGCTTGCGGGCGGCCGCGAGCTCGGGCTCGCAGTCGGCGCGCGCCGCCACTTCGAGGTCGACCCGATGGGGCCGGACGCGGCACGCGACGGCCGTGACGAGCTGGCCGCGGCTGCGGTCGAGGCCGTCGGCGATCCGGAGGATGGCCGACAGCTTCGCGACGACCGGCTGAAGAATCGGGTCAAGGGCGCGCCAGTTCTCGTGCGACTCCTTCGGGCACTTCCCCCGGTGGTATCGCGCGATGGACGCGATCGCCTCGATTTCTTCGGCGCCGAAGCCGGTCAACTCCCCGTGCGTGATCAGGTAATAGGAGTGAAGGTTGTGCTTCGACCGGCCGACGGCGTAACCCACGTCGTGCAGCAGGGCGGCGTGCTGGAGCCACTCGCGCTCGGCGGCCGCGAGCTGGTGGAGCGGGTGAGTCCGGTCGAAGATCTCGAGTGCGAGCCGGGCCACCTGCGACGCGTGTGGCAGCTCGGCTCTCGAGCGCTTCATCAGGCGGTCGACGCTCCGCGAGCGGACGTCCCGCCCGGCGGCGCCGAAACGGGCCTGTCCGCGCCGCGCGACGTGGTCGAGGAGCAGTCCCTCGCGGAGGCCCCGTTCCCCCACATTGACGGACTCGGCCCCCACGTTCTTCAGGATCCAGGCGAGGAGGATTCCTCCGGGCACGGCGATGTCCCGCCGGCGCGGGTCGAGGCCCGGCACCCTCATCTTCTCGCGCAGCGTCGTCGAGCGCAGGATCCGGTTCACCTTCTTCAGCCCGGAGCGGGTCAGGGTCCGATGACCGCCGATCCGCGGCTCGCGCCCCTTGACCGCGGCCTCGTAGACCTGGGAGAGCGACTGGAGCGTCCCGGAGGACCCGACGCAGGCGCGGAAACCGGTCCGCTGGACCGCCGCGACCGCACGGCGGGCCGCCGCCCGAACCGTCTTTCGGATCTCCCTGCGGTCTTCCCGGTTCGGCGGATCGTGGCGCGAAAACCGCGTCAGGCGGACGACCCCCAGCGGAATGGACTCGTTCAGAACGACGCGGCCCCGGCGGGAGACCACGAGCTCGGTCGAGCCGCCGCCGACGTCGATCACGAGAAGCGGATCCATCTCGGCGGGGAACTCGCTCCGGGCGGAGAGGTGGATGAGCCGGGCTTCCTCCTCCCCGGAAATGACGTCCAGGGGGATGCCGGCGCGCTTGAAGACCAGGGCCTGGAAGTCCCGAGCGTCGGCGGCCTCGCGCAGCGCGCACGTGGCCACGGCCCGGATTTCCTGGGCGCCGGCGGCCCGGGCCTCCCGGACGAGCCTCTCGACCGCGGAAACCCCGGCCTCGATCGCTTCCTCCCCCAGGCGTCCGGTGAAGAGCGTCTGGCTGCCCAGGCGGACCATCTCCTTGCCCCGGGCGAGCACCTCGAGGGCGCCGTCCTCCTCCACGGTCGCCACCAGGAGCTTGATCGTGTTGGTGCCGACGTCGATGGCTGCGAGCTTTTTCGCCACGCCGGTTAGCGTGGCATCGCCGACGAGGCGCGGTTGGAAGGCGGGATGAAGTCGGCGTGAAAGGGCCAGGTCTTTCCTCGTTTCTATAATAGCCCGCTCGTGACGGATTCCCCCTCGCTCTGGGAGCTTCGGAGGAAGTCTCTCGCCCGGGCGCGCAAGCGCTGGCGCTCCGGTGACGCGGAGGGACTCCACGACTTTCGCGTGGCGCTCCGCCGCGTGGCCGCGACCGCCGCCGCGCTCGGACGCCGGAAGCTCGAGCGCCGCGCGGAGGAGATCGTGCGGGGCCTGTCGTCGGACCGTCAGGGAGAAGTCGACCGCGCCCTCCTCGCCCGGATCCGCGAGCTCGGTCTTCTTTCCGAGGACGCCGCGACGGCGCTCGAGATCCGCTGGAAGCCGGCCCCCGGCGCCGCAAACACGGTGGAGAACGGCGCCGGCGAAAAGCGGCTGCGGCGCCTGACGCGGAAGCTGCGCGCCCTCGAGAAACGCGCGCCGGGCGGCGCCCGGAATCGCCTGCTCGTCGAGAGAAGAGAGGCGGAGGCCGCCCTCGCAAAGCATCCCGGGAAGGACGACGACCGGGGTCTCCACCGCTACCGGCTGCGAGTCAAGCGGGCCCGCTACCTCGCGGAGGATCTCGTCGCGTGCGGCCGCCGCGAGTACGAGGCCGCCGTCGCCCGTGAGCGATCCGCCCAGGACGACCTCGGCCGCTGGAACGACCTGCGACTCTTCCTCGAGCGAATCGACCGGGAGCGGAAACGCGCCGAGCGCCGCGGGGCCGTCCGTCTGGCGGCCGAGCTGGAGCAGCTCGCCCGATCGCTTTCGGCGCCGCTGGCCGGTCTCCGCCGGACCGCGGCCGACACCGCGCGGCGCGTGGCGACGTCGTTTTCCGCGGCCGACCGGTTCCGGGAACCCCGCGCCTCAAAAAGAGAACCCGGCGCGGAGCGGACCGCGCCGGGTCGGAGCTCGACCGGTCCGGCGAGTTAGTCGACGTACACGACGTCGCCGGTTTTGTTGTCCACGACCGCGGCGTACACGTGGATCGGCACCGTCGACGTCCAGGTGACGTAGAAGTCGGTCTGGACCTGGTCGGCCGCCCCCACCCCCGAGATGAGCTGGAAGACCGCCTGCTGCAGCTGGGACAGGCCGTTGATCGTGACGCTCACGGAGCCGAGCAAGCTGCCGTCGCTCGCCCGGCGCGCTTCGAATGTGGCACCCACGGGAGTCCCGTTCGGGTTGAACCAGCCGATGTTCGATCGGAACCCCACGCCCGCCTGGATGTCGTCAGTGCTCGCCTGCGACAGGAACGGCAGGGTGCCGCTCGCGGCGGCGTCGAGCAGACCTCGCGGCGGAATGAAGAAGCCGCTCGTGCCCTGGTTGATCGCGCGCTGGTCGTTGAAGACCCGCACGCCGGTCACCACGTCTCCGTCCCCGTCCATTCCGACCTTGAGCGCGCCGAGGCCGGTCGCCGAGAACTGGGATCCAACGACGTCGTTGACGACCGCCTCCTCACCCGGCGCGAGAGTCAACCCTTTCGTCGCCGAGGGAGAAGAATTGCCGCCCGCCCCGCTCGGGAAGAACTCCAGTTGGACCCGTTCGGGACTGGAGTTCCTGTTGACGACTCGCAGGTCCGCGACGAATTTCGTGTTGTTCAAGCCGTCGACTTTGCCGACTACCGGGAAGTACACCGCGGACTCATACGGCGCGAGGTTCAACTGGCCGCGGATCGCGCCGTTCCCAAAGTCCGCGTTGTGGATGTTGAAGTAGAAACCGGCCGGGTTCCCGTTGATCTCGGCGAGGAGCGCCGGATCCGCAGTTATGGTTCCTGTCGCGCGGTCTCCCGGATACGAGTTGGCGAGCGTGATGACGACGGGTCCTGCCACCCCGGGGGCGCCGCGATGGATGTGGGACGCCGTGGGCGAGGCGATGTTCTGCTCGAGCGCCGAGAAGACCCCGGGCGACGTCAGCACGAACATCCCGAGGCCGTCGGCGTCTCCCGGACCCGGGAACTCGCTGGCGCCGTTCGCGACGGCGAAGGCTCCCGTCGAGAGCTGCGCGCGGATCGCGCCGTTGGGGAAGTCGCTCGTGTGGACGTTGACGTAGAAACCCGACGGGTTGTGGCGGATCTCGTCGATCAGCGCGGAGCTCGCGGTCGCGGTGCCGGAAGCAAAATTGTTCGGATAGTTCGGCGTCAGCGTGACGACGACCGGTCCGGCGACTCCGATCCCGCCCCGGTGGATGTGCGAAGCCGTCGTCGGGTTGAGGTGCTGGATCATGATCGCGAACGAGATCGTGTTCCCCTCGATGCGGAACCCGGCCAGCCCGAATCCGTCCGCGTCACCGGGGCCCGGAAACTCGGCAGCGCCATTCAAGACGCCGACGTACGTCTGAGCTCCGGCGAATGCCGCGAGACCGAACGCGAGAGCGAACGCCACAAAAACGGCTTTGCGCATGGATCTCCCCTTCCTTTCGGGGAAGCATTCGATAACGCAGCCGGACGGTGGGCGCCGGATTCAGGAAACTTTCATCCCCTGGAATGAGAAACACCGGCGCCGGTCCCCTGGACCGGCAGCCGGTGTCATTGAGACCGGTGCTGAATAAGGAGGCGGGTGCAGGGCCCCGAGGCCCTGTCCCCGCGACTTGCTTAGAACGTGACCTTGGCGGCGAGCTGGTACGTGCGCTGGCCCGACGACGCGTTGACCGCCGTGCACGGGAGGCTTCCGGCGCACGTCGTTCCGAAAGTCGCGACGCGGGTCAGGCTCCCGCTCGCGAAGTTGTAGTAGTTCTGCTGGACGCCGATCAGGTTGTCCCGGTTGAAGAGGTTGAACGCCTCGGCGATGAGCTCGATTGCGACGGGGCCGATCGGGATCCGCTTCGAGAGGCGCGGGTTGAACGAAACCTGGGTCGGCAGGCGGAAGCTGTTCCTTGCGAAGCCAGGTGCGCGGTCGTTGCGCGTGTTGCCGTCGCCGTTCAGGTCGCCGTTGACGAGAGCGGAGTACGGCTGCCCGCTCTGCACGACGAAGACGCCGGACAGTGTCCAGCCCGAGACCAGCATGCCCGTGAAACCGGAACCGTGCTCGCCCAGCTCCCATACTCCCGAGAGGACCACCCGGTGCCGCGCGTCGAGGTCGCCGGTCGTGTCGTCGGCCTCGAAGTCCAGCGGATCCGGGATGTACTTGTTGTCGTCGGAGCCCTGCGGCACGACCGCGGTCGCGTCGGGCTTGGTGTCGGTGACCTTGCCGTACGTGTACGCGAGCCGCGCCTGCCAGTTGTGGGAGAAGCGTTTCACGATCTCGAGCGTCAATCCCTTGTACTCGGACTCCGCCGAGCTCTGGAACTGGATCACCCGGTCGAAGTTCGTGAAGGGCCGATCACTGCCGTATCGCTTGACCGGCACCGAGCCGTTCCCGGTGATCGGCACCTGAACGATGGACGGCGTCCCCAGGTTGATGTCGGTGGAGCGCGGGAGGTCGTCCCCCTTCACGTAGAGCAAGGAGAGTGCAACTCCAATGTCGTTCGTGACCGCCCGGTCGATCCCGAGGCTCGCCTGCTGAACCCTCGGTTCCTGGAAATCCGGATCGAAGACGAAGATCGTGGGCTTCGGAATCGTCACGCCCGTGGGGATCGACGGGAACGTGTTCGGGTAGGTCGGGACCTGGTTGCCCGTAAACGTGATGGTCTGAACGTTGATCCCGTTGTTCGAGAGCGCGGTGCCAACCATGATGCCGGTCGTCCGGCCGTAGAAGATCCCGTAGCCGCCGCGCACGAGCGTGCGGCCGTCGTGGGTCGCGTCCCAGGCGAAGCCCAGGCGCGGCGCCCAGTTGTTCGTGTCGTCCACGGTGTTGCGGGTGTCGAGGCCCGCGGCCGCGAGCTGCGCGTCCGGATTCCGGACGTCGCCTTGCGCCACGTCCTGGAAGTCGTACCGGACGCCGAGGTTCACGGTCAGGGACGGCGTGACCCGCCACTCGTCCTCCACGAAGCCCGAGTAGTCGGTCAGGTCCGGATGCGTGGCGAATCCCGTGGTACCGGGACCCGCGAACGCCTGGACGTAGCGCTCCCCCGCTGCATTCGGAACGCCGCGCTGGAACGAGGCGATGCTCGCAAAGGTGTAGGCACCGGAGGCGTTCCCCGGGAAGAAGTTCAGGATGTCGTCCTTGTTGTAGTCGAAGCCGCCCTTGAACGTGTGGTTCCCGAGCAGAAACGTCGCGGTGTCGGCGAACTGCCAGCGCTTGATGGTCGTCTCCCGCGGCGAGAAGAAGTTGCGGCCGATCGTGAGAACCAGCGTGCCCCCCTGACGGATGGTGGCCTCGGGGTTCGCGGAATTCGCGGTGCCGGGCTCGCTGTCCTTCGCGTACTGCCCGCGGAGCTCGTTGAACAGGGTCTGCGTGAGCGAGCTGTTGAGAGAGCCGGACAGCGTGTCGGTCTTCACGAGCGAGTCGCCCGTGTGCTCGAAGGAGTTCTGAGTCCCGCCGTTCTCGAACCCCTGGCCCGTGAAGTCCTGGCGGTTGTAACGGAGCGAGACGTGGTGGCGCGACGAGATTTCGTAGTCCGTCTTCAACAGGTAGACGTCCTGGTCCTGCTTGCGATCCCAGGAAAAGGCGAGCGGCGTCAGCCGGGCGATGCCGGCGGCCGTGTCCGGGTCGCCCGGAGCGTTGGCGGGGACGTTCAGGACGACGGTGTTCGGCGTCTTGTTCCGCTGACCGTCGTAGTTGGCGAAGAAGAAGAGCCGGTCGCGAAGGATCGGCCCGCCGAGGCTCGCGCCGAACTGATCGAAGTGGTACGGCGCCTCCGGACGGTGATTGACCACGTCGATCAGGTCCTTCGACTTGATGTCCTTGTCCCGGTAGAAATAGAAGGCGCTGCCGTGAAAGTCGTTGGTGCCCGACTTCGTGACCACGTTGATCACAGCGCCGCCCGCCCGACCGTACTCGGCGGAGTAGGCGTTCGTGTTGACCTGGAACTCCTTCACCGCGTCCTGGCTGAACTGGTAAGGCGCCCGCCCGGATCCGGTCCGACCCAGGGCCTGGCCGAAGAACGTGTTGTTGTTGTCGGAGCCGTCCACGATCAGGCTGTTCAGCGTGCCCCGCTGGCCGGCGAAGACGATGTCCCCGAGCCGGGCCTCGTCCCGGACCACGCCCGGAGTCGAGAGGACGAAGTCGATGAAGTTCCGGCCGTTCGTGGGGAGGTTTTCGATCATCCGCTCGTTCACGACCGAGCTGACGCTCGATTTCGTGACCTCGATCAACGGCGCCTCGGCGGAAACCGTCACGGCCGCCTGCACGCCCGCGGGCTCCAGCACGAGCCGGACGTTGGCGTCGGTGCCGATCGAGACGACGACGTTGCCCACCCGCCCGGCGCCGAAGCCCGCGGCCTCCGCCGTCACTTCATAGGTTCCGGGAGGGAGAAGCGGCGCCGAGAAGAGCCCCTCGTCGTTCGACGTCGCGGAGCGCACGGCTCCCGTGTCGACGTTGCGCACGGCCACGGCCGCGCCGCGGATGACGGCGCCGGAAGTGTCCGTAACGGTTCCGCTGATCGACCCGGTCGTCGTTTGCGCGAAAGCGCGCGGCGCCGCGACCACGGCGAGAAAGGCCGCGATGACGAGAGAGGCGCGAAGAAGCGAAGCGAGGCGTCTCATCGAAGAGTTCCTTTCGCGGGATCGGAATGTGGTTTTCGACTCGGGTTCTCGCGCGGTAGATACCACCGCCCCCCGGGGGCGTCAATGCCGCGGGATCTGTGCATTCCCCGGATCCGCCGGCGTCGCGGGCCCATAGAATCGCCGGGCGTGTCCCGAGCCCGAAACGCGCCGAAACGCCGACCGAAGACGAGCCGTCCGTCTCGCGAGACGTTCGATGAAAAGCGGCGCCGCGCCGCGGCCGTCCTCCGGCGGCTGGCGCGCGCCTATCCCGACGCTCGTTGCTCGCTCAACTTTTCGAGCCCCCTGGAACTCCTGGTGGCGACGGTGCTCTCCGCGCAATGCACGGACGTGCGCGTCAACATGGTCACGCCGGAGCTCTTCCGGAAGTACCGGACCGCGGCCGACTACGCCCGCGCTCCCGCCGGGGAGCTCGAAAACGACATCCGCCAGACCGGCTTCTTCAACGCGAAAGCGCGCAGCCTCCGCCGGGCGGGAGCCACGATCGCCGCGGAGCACGGCGGACGGGTGCCGCAGACGATGGAAGCGCTGGTCGCGCTGCCCGGCGTCGGCCGGAAGACCGCCAACGTCATCCTCGGAAACGCATTCGGCAAGGACGAGGGGTTCGTCGTGGATACGCACGTCGCCCGGGTCACGCGGCGCCTGGGGTTCACCCGCCAGACCGACCCGGTGAAGATCGAGAACGACCTGAATCTGCTGGTGCCGAAGGGCCGGCGGACGCTCGCCGCCCACCAGCTGATCTTCCACGGCCGCCAGGTCTGCGTGGCGCGCCGGCCGCGCTGCGAGATCTGTCTCGTGAATCCCCTCTGTCCGAAGATCGGCGTCCCGCTCGAGATCCGCCGCGCGGCTCCCCCTTCCCGCTCCCGGCTCCCGGCTACCGGCTCCCGTCCATGAAGGTCTACCTCTCCGGGGCGATCGAACATGCTGGCGACGGCGGCCGGGGGTGGCGCGCCGCGATCGCCGCGGTCCTCCGGGAGGAGCTGGGCCACGAGGTCTACGACCCCGCGGCCGACGAGAAGAAGTGCCTGACGGACGAGGAGCTCGAGGGGTTCCGGCGCTGGAAGCTCCAGGACCCGGCCCGCTTCCGGGAGGTCGTCCGGAAGATCATCGCGTGGGACCTCGACCAGGTCGAGAAGGAGGCGGACTACCTCGTCGCTCTCTGGGATCGCGCCGCGGCGCAGGGCGGCGGAACCGCCGGCGAGGTCACGCTCGCGCATCGCCTCGGAAAGCCGGTCTATCTCCTCCTGGCGATGCCCGCGGCGGAGGCGTCCGGCTGGGTCCTGTCGGCGTCCACGGAGGCGTTCGAAACGATCGAGGAGCTGATCGCCCGCCTCCGGGACCTTTATGGGCCCCTTTCGAGCCGAGAACTGAGAACGGATAGCTGATAGCTTTCCCCTTCCCATGGCGCTCGTCAAAACCCAGCTTGGCTGGATCGAGGTGATCTGCGGCAGCATGTTCTCCGGCAAGAGCGAGGAGCTCATCCGGCGGCTGCGGCGGGCGATCATCGCAAAGCAGCGCGTCCAGATCTTCAAGCCCCGCATCGACTCGCGATATGCGGACGCCGAGATCGTTTCGCACAGCGAGATGCGGCTGCCGTCGCTCTCCGTCGAATCGAGCGACGAGCTCCTGGACAAGCTCGACCACCGGACCGAGGTCGTCGG
>JBKPMI010000287.1:0-4005 GCA_046732075.1 Acidobacteriota bacterium
GCGCGACCGAGGCCGGCGCGAATCGTTCGCTCTACGGCGTTACGCTCTCGGGCGAGCTCCGGGTCGTGGCCCGGGTTCCCGGAGGGTTGAAGCTCCACGACATCGCGAAAAATGGCCGGGTCCTGCTGACGCGCGAGAGCCCCCGGGTCGGAATCCTCGGGATGCTGCAGGGCGACACGCGGGAGCGGGACATGTCCTTCCTCGACTACTCGTTTGCGGCGGATATCTCGCCCGACGCTCAAACACTGCTCTTCGACGAAGAGGGAGAAGCCGGCGGAGCGAACTATTCCGTCCACGTGCGCCACGCCGATCAATCCCCGGTGGTCCGGCTCGGAGAAGGGAACGCTCTGGCCCTCTCTCCGGACGGGAGGTGGGCGCTCTCGATGCTGCCGGCCGCGAACTCCCCGTTTACCCTCCTCCCGACCGGGACCGGAGAGCGGAAGGAAATTCCGACGGTGGGAGTGAGCGCGGAGCAGGCGGCGACCTGGCTTCCCGACAGCAAGGGCTTCCTCTTCGCCGGCCGGGAAGGGCAGCACGGAGCCCGCATTTATTCGCAGAGTATCGACGGGGGCAAGCCCCGACCGGTCTCGCCGGAGGGGATCGTCCCGGCGCTTCCGGGGTTCGCAATCTCCTCGGATGCGTCACGCCTGGCCGCAGTCGGTCCGGACCACAAGATGGCGATTTTTGCGTTGAACGGCGGAACGTCCCGTCCCGTCCCCGGCGCTCTCGAGGGGGAGTACCCTCTGCGTTTTTCGGACGATGGCCGCTCGCTCTACGTCTGGAAGCGGGGCGACGTGCCGGCGCGCATCTCCCGAATCGAGATCGAAACCGGGAAGCGGGAGGTCTGGAAGGACCTCCTCCCGGTCGACCCCGCCGGCGTCGAGCGCATCTCCAACGTCCTGGTGACTGCGGACGGCAAGGGCTACGCGTACTGCTACGCGCGCCTGCTCTCGGACCTTTTCATCGTGGAAGGGTTGAAGTAGAGGCACCGACTTGACCCTGTCCGCGGGTTCTCGCCTGGGCCCCTACGAGATCCTCGCTCCTCTGGGCGCGGGCGGTATGGGGGAGGTCTACCGCGCCCGTGACACCCGGCTCGACCGCACCGTGGCGGTCAAGGTCCTGGCGTCGCACCTCTCGGCCTCCCCCGAGTCGCGGCAGCGGTTCGAGCGGGAGGCGAAGACGATTTCGCAGCTGTCGCATCCGCATATCTGCGCGCTTCACGACGTCGGCCGCGAAGGCGACGTCGAGTACCTCGTCATGGAGTACCTGGAGGGCGAGACCCTGGCGGAGCGGCTGCTGAAGGGGCCGCTCCCGCTCGACCAGACGCTTCGATACGGGACGCAGATCGCCGACGCCCTGGACAAGGCGCACCGGCAGGGAATCGTCCATCGGGACCTGAAGCCGGGCAACGTGATGATCACGAAGTCGGGGGTGAAGCTGCTCGACTTCGGGCTCGCGAAGGCGGTGGCTGCGCCATCGCAGCAGTCGAGCTTCACGGCTCTTCCCACCCAGCACGCTCTGACCCAGGAGGGGACGATCCTCGGGACGTTCCAGTACATGGCGCCCGAGCAGCTGGAGGGGAAGGCCGCCGACGCTCGCGCGGACATCTTCGCGTTCGGCTGCGTCCTGTACGAGATGGCGACGGGAAAGAAGGCGTTCCCGGGGGCGACGCAGGCATCGATCGTTTCCTCGATCCTGCGAGACGAGCCGCCGGCGATTTCGAAGCTTCAAGCGATGTCCCCGCCGTCGCTGGACCGGGTCGTCCAGGCCTGCCTCGCGAAAGATCCCGAGGATCGCTGGCAGAGCGCCGGCGACGTCGCCAAGGAGTTGAAGTGGATCGCGGAGGGGTCGCAGTCCGGCGTCACGGCCCCGGCCGACCGGAGCGTACGGACGCGTCCGCAGCGGCTCGCGTGGTTCGTCGCGGCGGTTGCCGTTCTCTTCGGCGTCGGGTCGGTGCTTCTGTCCCGCCGCACGCCGGCGCCCGAGGAGCAAACGCGTTTTGCGATCATGCCCCCCTCCGGGTACGGGTTTCTCGGATTCGTCGAGCTCTCGCCGGATGCCCGGCGCCTTTTGTTCGTGGTCCAGGACGAGGCTGGAACGAACTCGATTGCGCTGCGTTCGCTCGACAGCCTCGAGATGCGGCGCCTGCCGGGCACCGAGGGCGCGCGCGGCGGGTTCTGGTCACCCGCCGGCCGGGAAATCGGCTTCTTTTCGGAAGGGAGTCTCAAACGCATCGGCGCGGAGGGTGGACCCGTACAGACGATCTGCCCGAGCGGCGCAGGTTTTTCCGGAACATGGAGTCGCCAGGGCACGATCCTCTTCACGGAGGACTTCGGCGGTCCCATCGTCGGCGTTCCGGCAACCGGAGGTACTCCCCGACCCGTTACAACGCTCGACGCGGCGCGAGGCGACGTTGCGCATTTCCATCCCGCTTTCCTCCCGGACGGGCGGCACTTCGTCTTCGTGGCGCGCAACATCGATCCGGAGAAGACCTCCGTCGTCCTGGCATCTCTCGATTCGAAGGTCGCCAGCCGTCTCTTCCAGGCAGACTCCTCGGCCGTATTCGCCGATCCCGGCTACCTTCTGTTCGCCCGAGACAACGCCCTCTTTGCCTGGCGCTTCGATTCCCGGGGCCGGAAGCTCGTCGGCGACCCTGTTCCCACGCTCGAGCAGGTTCGCTACGCAACCGAAGACAACATGCTGTCGGTCTCCGCGGCGGGAAACCGCCTCGGGTACCTATCCTGGTGGGGTCGGAGGAGACTCGTGTGGGTAGATCGCAAAGGGCACGAGCTCGGCACGCTGGGCGAAATCGGAGGTTACGAGGACGTTCGCATCTCGCCCGACGGCAGTCACGTGGCGGTGGCGCTGCGCGATGCATCGCGCGGCCAGAACCAGGATGTCTGGGTCCTCGATGCAACTCACGGAACGGGCGCCCGGGTCACCTCCGAGCGCACGGATGAGTTCAACCCCGCCTGGTTCCCGGACGGCGAGCGGTTGGCATACGTTTCGGATCACGCCGGCTTCTACGACCTCTATGAGCGACCGGCCGGCGGAGGAGCCGAGAAGATCCTGGCTCAATCGAAGCAGGACAAGGTTCTCCCGACGGTGTCCGCCGACGGCCGGCATCTGCTCTTCAGCACCTCCAAGGCCGCCCGGTTCTGGCGCGTTCTCGCCCCCCTCTCCGGAGCGGGCGATTCACTCCAGTTGAGCGGCGACTCCCGGTTCTCCGAGGAGAATCCGGAGGTCTCGCCGGACGGCCTCTGGACGGCTTTCGAGTCGAACGAGTCGAAACAGAAGGAAGTCTACGTACAACCTCTGTCGGGCGGCCCGAAGCGTCAGGTCTCGATCGGAGGGGGTCAGCTGCCGCTCTGGAATCCGAAGGGCTCGGAGCTCTTCTACGTCGGAAAGGACGGAATGCTCACGTCCGTTCCCCTGCATCTCGCGGGGGGCCGCCTGGAGGTCGGCGAGCCGCAGCCTCTCTTCCTCCTGCGGCTCGGAATCGGCGGAGAGGTCCAATTCCTCCGACACCCCTATGACGTGTCTCCGGATGGACAGCGGTTTCTCGTGATCCGGCTCGCGCCGGGGACCGAAGCCGACGGCGCGGTCGTCGTCACGAACTGGACGGCGGCGCTCGGAAAACTCCGATGACACTCTCCGCGGGCTCCCGCCTCGGACCTTACGAGATCCTGTCGCCTCTGGGAGCCGGGGGAATGGGCGAGGTGTATCGGGCAATGGACACGAGGCTGAATCGCGAGGTCGCGATCAAGGTCCTGCCCGAGTCCATCGCGAAGGATCCCAACGCTCTCGCGAGATTCGAACGCGAGGCGCAGTCGGTCGCGGCGCTCTCGCACCCCAACATCCTGGGCATATACGACCTGGGAAAGGACGACGGCGTCGCCTACGCGGCGATGGAGCTCCTGCGGGGAGAGACCCTCCGGGAACGGCTCGAAGAAGGCGCCATCCCGCAGAGGAAGGCGCTCGAGTACGGGCTGCAGATCGCGCACG
>JBKPMI010000288.1:0-6209 GCA_046732075.1 Acidobacteriota bacterium
CCGTCGAGCGTCCGCCGGTTGACGGCGGCGTCGATGCCGGCGAGCGGCGACAGCGGCGCCACGTCCCAGTCCGACCCGAAGACGACGGTCGCGCCCGAGTCGAGCAGCGAGCGGAACGCGTACGTGGTCGAACATCGCTCCCGGCCGATCCTCTTCTCCGCCCACCTCCCGTCGTCGATGGCGTGGTACGGCTGCATCGACGCGATCACACCGAGCTTCGCGAACCGCGGGATATCCCCGGGCCGCAGGTGCTGCGCGTGCTCGATCCGGAAGCGGCGGTCGCGGGGGCCGTTCTTCTTCGCGACCCGCTCGAACACGTCCAGGATCTCGGCGTTGGCGCGGTCGCCGATCGCGTGGACCTCGACCGCGAGCCCCGCGGCGTCGGCGCCGGCGACGCGGGCCTCGAGCTTCTCGAGCGGGATGGCCTCCGAGGCGTACACGCCGGACGTCTGCGGATCGTCCGAATAGGGCTGATAGAAGAGCGCGGTCCCGGACCCGAGCGACCCGTCCATGTATCCCTTGACGCCGCCGATTCGCAGCCACTCGTCCTGCTTCATCGAAGCGCGCCGGTCGCGGGCCTTCTCCCAGATCGAGAGTGACGGCCGGTAGGAGACGCGCGCAGTCAGCCTCCCCTCCTTCCGGAGCTCTTCCCAGACGTCCAGGTCGCGGGCATCGCCGGGCAGGTCCTGCACGGACGTGACGCCGTTCTCCGCGGCGTGGTCGAGCGCGGTGACGAGCGCCTCCCGTACTTCTGCGGCGGTCCGCGGGGGACGCACCGCGGCGACGAGATCCATGGCCGCGTCCTTGAGCACCCCGGTCGGCTCGCCGGAGGCGTCGCGGACGACCACGCCGCCCGGCGGATCCTTCGTCTCGCGGGTCACGTTCGCGAGCTTCAACGCGAGGGTGTTGCAGACCATCATGTGACCGTCGGTGCGCGACAGGCACGCCGGCCGGTCGCCGGTCGCGGGGTCGAGCATCGCGCGCGTCGGCAGGACCGGGTTCGCCCAGACCTGGTGATCCCAGGCGCCGTCGGTCATCCAGAGACCCGGCGGACGCGTCTTCGCGAACTCCGCCAGCCGGCGCGTGAAGTCCGCGGGGTCCTTCGTGTGCCGCAGGTCGACGCCGAGGAGGTTGAAGCCCCCCATCGACATGTGCGTGTGGCAGTCGATGAATCCCGGGACGACGCGGCGGCCCCGTCCCTCGACGACGACGGTCTTCGGCCCGCGCAGGGGCGCGATTTCCGCGTCGCTGCCGATCGTGACGACGCGGCCGGCGCGCACGGCGAGCGCGGAGGCCTCCGGTCGCGCGGGATCGCCCGTCCAGATCCGGGCGGAGACGAGAACGAGGTCGGCCGGAGAAGCGGTCGTCGTCGGAGCCTGCGTGAGGAGAAAGATCGCGGCAGCGAGAAAGCTCATGCCGTCGACGACACGCCGCCGGACCCGGAGAGCGCGGCATGGGCCGCGGCGAGGCGCGCGACCGCGACCCGGAACGGCGAGCAGGAGACGTAGTCGAGCCCCACGCCGTGGAAGAAGCCGATCGAGCGCGGATCTCCGCCGTGCTCGCCGCAGACCCCCACCTTCAGGCCGGGCTTCGCCTCGCGGCCGCGCTTCGTCGCGAGCGAAACCAGCTCGCCCACGCCGGCCTGGTCGATGGTCCCGAACGGGTCGTCCGGCAGGATCCCCTTCTCGATGTAGGCCGGCAGAAACGACGCCGCGTCGTCGCGGGAGTAGCCGTACGTCATCTGGGTCAGATCGTTCGTGCCGAACGAGAAGAAATCGCAGTTCTCGGCGATCTCCGCGGCGCGGAGCGCGGCCCGCGGAATCTCGATCATCGTGCCGACGTGGTAGGAAATCGCGTCGCCGGTCTCCTGCGACACCTTCCGCGCGGTGTCGTCCACGAGCGCCTTCAGGATCTCGAACTCCGCCTTCGTCCCGACGAGCGGGATCATGACTTCGGGGCTCGGGCGGCCCCCCTCGCGCCGGACGGCCGCCGCGGCCTCGAAGATCGCGCGCACCTGCATCTCGTAGATCTCGGGGAACGTGATGCCGAGCCGGCACCCGCGGTGGCCCAGCATCGGGTTCGCTTCCGCGAGCGCGCGCACGCGCTCCCGGAGCTTCTCCGGCGCAATCCCGAGATCCTCCGCGGTCCGGCGCACGGCGTCGTCCTCGTGGGGCAGGAACTCGTGGAGCGGCGGATCGAGGAGACGGATCGTGACCGGCCGCTCTCCCATCTCGCGGAAGATGCCGACGAAATCTTCCCGCTGGAACGGGAGGAGCTTCGCGAGCGCCACGCGCCGAGCCGGCTCGTCGTCGGCCACGATCATCTGGCGGACGGCGGAGATCCGGTTCTCGCCGAAGAACATGTGCTCCGTCCGGCAGAGGCCGATGCCCTGCGCGCCGAAGAGCACCGAGACGCGCGCGTCGTTGGGCGTGTCCGCGTTGGCGCGCACGCCGAGGCGGCGGACCCGGTCCGCCCAGCCCAGGAGCCGCGTGAACGCCCCGAAGAGCGGAGACTCTCCGGGCGGCAGCGACTTGTCGATCAGCACGCGGAGGATCTCGGACGGCTGCGTCGGCAGCTGTCCGAGGAGCACGTCGCCGGCCGTTCCGTCCACGGAGAGAAAATCCCCCTCCTTCGCGGTCATCCCGCGCGCCGAGAGCTCGCGCTTCTCCTCGTCCACCGTGATCTCACCGGCCCCCACGACGCAGGTCTTTCCCATCCCGCGGGCCACGACCGACGCGTGCGACGTGATGCCGCCGCGAGTCGTCAGGATCCCGGCGGCCGCGTGCATGCCCGCGATGTCTTCGGGGGACGTCTCCACCCGGACCAGGATGACGGGGTCTCCCTTCGCCGCCATCTGGACGGCGCGCGGCGCGGTGAAGGCGATGCGACCGCACGCCGCGCCGGGACCGGCCGGCAGTCCCTTCGCGAGCAGGCGGCCCGCCTTGATCGCGGTGTCCTTCTCGGCCTGCGGAAAGACCGGTGCGAGAAGCTGCACGAGCTGCTCGGGCTCGACGCGGCTCACGGCCTCGTCCTCGCGGATGAGACCTTCCGAGACCATATCGGTCGCGACCCGGACGGCCGCGAAGCCGGTCCTCTTTCCGTTGCGGGTCTGCAGGAGGTAGACGCGCCCCTCTTCGATCGTGAACTCCAGGTCCTGCATGTCCCGGAAGCTCTTCTCGACCAGGTCCCGGACCCGGACGAGCTCGGCGTAGGCCCGGGGCATCGTCTCCTCGAGCGATCCGCCGGAGCCGTTCGCGGAGAGCGGGTGCGGCGTGCGGATGCCGGCGACGACGTCCTCCCCCTGCGCGTTCGGGAGATATTCGCCGTAGAACCGGGCCTCGCCGGTCGCCGGGTTGCGGGTGAAGGCAACGCCGGTCGCGGAACCCTCGCCGCGATTTCCGAAGACCATCGCCTGGACGTTCACCGCGGTGCCCCACTCCTCCGGGATGTGGTGGAGCCTGCGGTACGTCTTCGCGCGCGGGTTGTCCCACGACCGGAAGACGGCGCCGATCGCGCCCCAGAGCTGCTCGCGCGGATCGTCCGGGAAGACGGCGCCGTGCTTCCGGACGACTTCCTCGTAGCGCTCGACGAGCCAGCGGAGGTCGGCGGCGGAGAGCTCCGAGTCGGATTTCACGCCCCGCTCCTCGCGCCGCCGGGTCAGGAATTCCTCGAACTCGGCCCGCGGGATCTCGAGCACGATGTCGGAGTACATCTGGAGAAACCGCCGCCGGCAGTCGAGCGCGAACCGCTCCCCCGCCGCCGCGGCGAGGCCTTCGACCGCGGCCCGCGTCAGCCCGAGGTTCAGGATCGTGTCCATCATTCCGGGCATCGAGGATCGCGCGCCGGACCGCACCGAGACGAGCAACGGGTTTTTCGGATCGCCGAACCGGCGGCCCGTCGCTTTCTCGACGCGCGCGAGGCTCTCGTCCACCTCGGGCTTGACCGCGTCCAGGGTCCCGGTGCGCTGGAACTCCGCGCAGACCGACGTGTCGATCGTGAACCCCGGCGGCACCGGGATGCCGAGGGCCGTCATCTCGGCGAGGCCGGAACCCTTGCCGCCCAGTCGCTCCTTGCCGAGGCCGGCGCCCTCGGACGTGCCGTTGCCAAAGAAGAAGACTCGTTTCATGGATTGCGAAGCTATCAGCTATCCGCCATCAGGGGTCAGCCGGAAAAGGAAAGCTATTTCTCGACCACGATCTCCGAGAAGTCCGCGATCTTCGTGAACTCCCGCTGGATCGCGGAGAGGAGCGCGTGGCGGTTCCGGCGGACGTCGTCCTCCGGGGCGTTGACGAGCACCTCGACGAAGAAGCGGTCGAGCGACGGCGAGATCGAGGCGATGGTCTCCAGGGCCTCGGAGTAGCGCCGCTCGGGCACCAGCTCCTCGAGCAGCCCCTTCGCCTGGAGAAAATCCGCGGCGAGGGCGCGCTCGGAGTCCTCGCGGTAGAGGCCGGGAGAGGCCTCCCCCGCCGGCTCCGCGCCCAGGATGTTGCGAATCCGCTTGAACGCGAGGACGAGCGAGCGGAAGTCGAGCCGGCGCCGCGCATCGGTCAGCGCGGCGGCCCGCTCCGCCGCGTCCGCGAAGTCCCACGTTCCCGCGGGAACGACCGCCGAGACCTCGTCGTAGCTGGAGCCCGCGCGCTCGAGGTGGTTCCGCAGCCGATCCGCGAAGAACGTCTGGAGCTCCGCCAGCGCGGCCTCCGGGGCGAGGCCCGGAAGCTCCGCGGGATAGAGGTCGAGCGCCTTCCGCGCGACCGGACGCCAGTCGAGCCGCCACTTCCGCGAGATCGCGATCGCGACGACCCCGGCGGCGGCGCGGCGCAGCCCGTACGGGTCGCGCGATCCCGTGGGAAGGAGCCCGGCGCGGAAAAGACCGGCCAGCGTGTCGAAGCGGTCCGCGAGCGACAGGACCGCTCCCGTGTCGCCGCGCGGCGGGTCGTCCGCCGCGCTCTGTGGACGATACTGGTCGTAGATCGCCTTCCAGACACTCTCGGGTTGGCCTTCGGCGCGCGCATAGAGCCCGCCCATGACTCCCTGGAGGTCCGTGAACTCGCGGACCATGCGGGTCACGAGGTCCGCCTTCGACAGGGTCGCCGCGGTCCGCACCTCCGGCGCGATCTCGCGTAGCCCCACCGCCTCGGCGATCGAGCCCGCGAGCTCCGCGAGACGCGCGGTCTTCGCGGCATAGCTTCCGAGCCGGTCCTGGAACGTCAAGCGCTCGAGCTCCGGGAGACGGGACTTCAGGGTTTCCTTCGAGTCCTCGCGGAAGAAGAAGCGGGCGTCGGCCAGGCGCGCGTTCAGAACCCATTCGTTGCCCTTTGCGATGAACCCGCGGCGGTCGGCGGCGTTGTCCATCACGGCCACGAAGTGCGGCAGGAGCCGGTCGGTCCCGCGCACCGGCAGGAACTTCTGGTGCACGCGCATGGCGGTGGTGGTGATTTCCTCGGGCAGGTCCAGGAACTGCGGATCGAACGCGCCGCGGACGAGCCCCGGCCACTCGACCAGGTCGGCCAGCACGGAGGCCAGGTCCGCGTCGGCGTCGATCCGGCCGCCGACCTGGGAGGCAAGCCGGCGCGCGGACTCCAGGATGGCGGTCCGGCGGGCGTCGCCGTCCGGCTCGACGTAGGCGCCCCGGAGCTTCTGGAAGTAGTCCGCGGCCCCGGTGACCGTCAGCGGCCCGTCCGACAGGACCCGGTGCCCGACCGTCGCGTTCGTAGCGCGGACTCCCAGGACCTCCAGGGGAACCACGCGGCCGCCCAGCATCGCGAGCACGCCGCGCACCGGCCGCACGAAGGAGCGCTCTCCGCTCCCCCAGCGCATCGTCTTCGGAAAGCTGAGCGCCCCGGTGACGCGGGGCACGATCTCCGCGAGGACGTCGATCGCGGGACGGCCCGGCACGGTCCGCCGGACGGCCACCGTTCGGCCGCGCGGGGAGTCGACCACGACGAGCGCCGAAACGTCCGACTTCTGGGCCCGCGCGAAACCCTCCGCGGCCTTCGTCGGCTTTCCGGCGGCGTCGAATGCGACGGCGGCGGGAGGTCCGAGCACCTCCTCGTCGCGGTCGGACTGACGCTCGGGGACCTCCTTCGCCCAGACGACGAGGCGGCGCGGCGTCGCGAACGACTGCACCTCCGCCGGAGCCAGGGCCGCTTCCGCCAGCGCCTCCGCGATTCCGCGGGCGAGATCGCCGCGGGCGCCGGCGAGCGCCGCGG
>JBKPMI010000289.1:0-7159 GCA_046732075.1 Acidobacteriota bacterium
GCCCTTGACTCTGCGGACGATGCTCGCCGCGGCAGTCATCATCGGAGCGGTCGTGGTGATCATCCGGTACGGCGCCCGGTCGAAGCCGGAGCCCGTCCGTTCGAACGTCGCACCAGCGAAGCCGGTGGATCTCCCGGTCCGGCGAGCGGAGGCGCGGTGAAACCAGGTCGCGAGCTCGCTCTCCTGCGGACGATCCTGGATGAGGGATACGAGAAGAGGGCCTGGCACGGCCCCAACCTGCGCGGCTCCCTGCGCGGTGTGGGCGCCGCCGAAGCGGCGTGGCGACCCGGCGCCGACCGCCACAACATCTGGGAGATTGCCGTGCACGCGGCCTATTGGAAGTACGCGAACCGGCGGAGGCTGACGGGCGACAAGCGGGGGAGCTTCGCTTACGCCGGAAGCAACTGGATCGCCCGCCCGGATTCGCCGACCGAGAAGGCCTGGAAGGCGGACGTTGCGCTCCTGGCCGAAGAGCACCGCCGTCTTCGCGAGATGATCGACGCGATCCCTCCCGCCGGACTCTCGCGAAAGGTCCCGGGAACGCGTCACCGGGTCGAGACGCTGATCTACGGCACGGCCCTTCACGACGTCTACCACGCCGGGCAGATCCAGCTTCTCAAGCGGCTCTATCGCGACCGCTCCGCGAGGTCCGCGCGTGTCTGAGGCACCGCTCGCCTGCCGGAGCGACGCGCTCGGTCCCGCCGGGCGTGTCCGGCACGCGGCGCTCGTCGCGGAGCTCGCGGAGGCACAGCCCGCCGTCGAGGAGCTCGAGAACGGTTTTGCGTTCCGGTTTCCGTCGCGCCCGTACCTCTTCCTGCGCGTTGCCGAGTGGATCGGGCTCGAGAGACAGTGCTGCCCGTTCCTGGAGATCGGGCTCGCCTTCGAGCATCCGACGGCGTCCATCCGGGTGTCGGTGACCGGTCCGGAGGGAACGAAGGACGTGCTCCGTGCCGAGCTGCCCCTGGCGTCCGGAGCGGACGCATGAGCCCCGGCCGCCGGTTCGTCGACATCTCGCACCCGATCGACCCCGGGATGATCACCTACGCGGGGTTGCCGGGCCCGGTGGTTTCGGAGCATCTGACGCGCGAGGCGTCGCGCTCGCACTACTCCGACGGCACGACTTTCTCGATCGGCCGCGTCGAGATGGTCGCGAACACCGGCACGTACGTGGACGCGCCATTCCACCGCTTCGGCGAGGGCGCGGACGTCGCGGGGCTTCCGCTCGACCGGCTCGCGGACGTCGACGGAATCGTGATCGACGCCACCGCGACTGGCCGCGAGGTCGACGCCTCGCTCTTCGGTCGCTGGGACCTCCGCGGGAAAGCCGTCCTCGTTCGCACCGGGTGGAGCCGCCACTGGAGGACTCCGGCGTACTTCGAGAACCACCCGTACCTGACGCGCGCCGCGGCCGAGCGGCTCGTCGACGCGGCGCCGGCGCTCGTCGGGATCGATTCGCTCAACATCGACGACACCCGGGACGGGAGGCGGCCCGCGCATACGCTGCTTCTCGGGGCGGGGATCCCGATCGCGGAGCACCTGACGAACCTCCACGACCTACCGGAGTCCGGCTTCCGGCTCCACTGCGTTCCCGCTCCGTTTCACGGAATGGGCAGCTTCCCCGTCCGCGCGTACGCGATCGTGGCGAGCTGAGCCCGGTCGCCCGCCGGAATTGCCGGCGGAGCCCTCCGGTTTCCCGTGCGGAGGCCGACCTGGACCGGACCCGCACTCTCGCCGTCGCTCGCATCCTCGCGCTCGCGGCGCTCGCGCCAGCGCACCCTCTTCGCGCGCAGAACGCTCTCGAGATCGCCCTCGAAACGCTGGCCACGGGGCTCGCTCAGCCTACGGCGATCGCCCATGCCGGAGACGCGCGCCTCTTCCTGACGCTGCAGCGCGGCCAGATCGTGGTGTTCGCGGACGGGCGCGTCCGCGGGACGCCGTTCCTCGACCTCTCGTCCTTCGTGAGCTGCTGCGGGGAGCGCGGACTGCTGGGCCTCGCGTTTCATCCGCGCTACTCCGAGAACGGTTTCTTTTTCATCGACTACACGAACGGCGCCGGCGACACCGTGATCGCGCGGTACCGAGTCTCGAGCGATCCGAACACCGCGGACGCGTCGAGCGGCGTAATTCTGTTGACGATCCCGCAGCCGTTCGCCAACCACAACGGCGGCCAGCTCGCGTTCGGTCCCGACGGGTATCTCTACATCGGGATGGGGGACGGCGGCTCCGCGAACGACCCGATGTGCAACGGTCAGCGCGACGAGTCCCTGCTCGGCAAGATCTTGCGCATCGACGTCGACGCGAACGTCAACGCGTCCCCGTTCTACGGCATTCCGCCGGACAACCCGTTCGCCGCGCCGGGAGGTCCCCGCGACGAGATCTGGGCCAAGGGGCTGCGCAATCCCTGGCGGTTCTCGTTCGACCGCGCGACGGGAGACCTCTTCATCGGAGACGTCGGCCAGGGTGCGCGCGAGGAGATCGACGTCGAGCCGGCGGGGACTGCGGGCGGCCGGAACTACGGCTGGAAGCTCATGGAGGGCACGATCTGCGGCGGCGGCGGGACGTCCGGGTGTCCGTCGGGAGTTCCGGCCTGCAACTCGCCGGCGTACACGCTTCCGATCCTCGAGTACACGCACTCCGGCGGCGACTGCTCGGTCACCGGAGGCTACGTCTATCGCGGCCGGCAGTTTCCGCAGCTCGCGGGGACGTACCTCTACGGCGACTACTGCACCGGGAAGATCTGGGGCGCCGGGAACGCGGCGGGGTCGTGGACGTCCCGCCTCTTCGCGCGGCGCGCCCCGAACCTGACGACGTTCGGGGAGGACGCGGCGGGCGAGCTGTACCTCGCGACCGGGGACGGCCTCTTCGCGCGCATCGTCAACGCGAACCCGGTTTCCCCGACGCTCGCGTCGGTCGAGCCGGCGTCCGGCACGGCGCGCGGCGGTGAGGTCGTGATCCTGACCGGCAGCGGGTTCCTGACCGGAGTCACCGTGACGTTCGGCGGCGTCCCCGGCACGGACGTGGCGATCCTCGACTCCTCGGGCACGCGACTCTCGGTCGTCGCTCCGGCGCACGCCGCCGGAACGGTCGACCTTGCGGTCACGAACTCCGACGGGAGAAGCGGCGCGCTCTCCGCGGCCTATGCGTTCACGGCGCCGATCCGCGTCGCGCCGCGGCTTCGCATACCCCGCCCGCTCGGCCGCCCCTAGGAAAGGGTCAACCCGGCGGCCGCACCGCCTCGGTCGGCCGATTCCAGAGGAAAAACGCCACCGCCGACAACGCCGCGAGCACGACGCCGTAGGCGGCCGCGACGCCGGTCTCCTGGAGTCTCAGCGACGAGAGGATCTCGATCGAGATCGGGCGCGTCTCGTACGTGTAGAGCACGATCGAGATCACGAAGTCTCCGAGCGCCGTCAGGAACGCGAGGCTCGCGCCCGCGGCGAGAGCCGGTGCAAGAAGAGGCAGGTCGACCCGCCACATCCGGCGCCACCGCCCGGCGCCGAGCGACGCGGCTGCCTCGTCGATCGCCGGATCGAGCTGGCGGAACCCGGCGAACGCGGCCCGCCCCGTCAGCGGCAGATTCCGCACCAGGTAGCCGAGCGGCAGGATTGCGGCCGTGCCGACGAGAACGAAGCGGCCGATCCACGGCGCATGGACGCTGAACGTCGTCGAGAGCGCCACCGCGAAGACGGTGCCCGGCAGCGCCCAGGGGATCGAGAGCAGCGTTTCGAGGACCCCTCCCAGACGGGCCCGGCCGCGCACCGCAAACCGCGCCGCGGCGAAGCCGAGCACGAGGGCGCCGGCCGTCGCGACCACCGCCATCCACAGCGAGTTGACGAGCGGCCGCAGCCGCTCCGGCTCCGACAGGACAGCGGCGTAGTTCGAGAGGTTCAGGACCGGCGGGAGGATCTCGACCGTCCAGGTGCTCCGCGGCACGAGCGACACGAGCACGAGTGTGGCGTGCGGCAGGAGCAGGATCGCGGCAAGCAGCCACCCGAACGCGGCAACGATCCAGCGCGAGCGCCCGAGCCGACGCCGCGCCGGCGCGATCCCGCGGCCGCCGCCGGTCACGACGCGCCCGGCCTCGCTTCTCTGCAGGAGGAACAGGCCGATGAGCGCCACGACCGCGAGCGTGACCGTCTCGACCATCGCCATCGGGAGGTCGCCGTTCAGCTTCGACGCCACGATCTGCGTCGTCATGACGCGGAACCCGCCGCCGAAAACGTACGGCGCCGAGAAGGACGCGAGCGACGTCATGAACGTCAGAAGCGCCGCGGCGGTGAGCACCGGGCGGAGGAGCGGCAGTACCACGCGGGTCACGACGCGGCGCCGGCTCGCGCCGAGCGCCTGGGCCGCCTCGAGCAGCGAGCCGTCCAGGCGGGAGAGACCCGCGCGCGTGAACAGGTAGAAGTAGACGTACATCGTGTAGGCGTGGACGAGCAGGACCGCGGTGGGTCCGGAAAGCCTCCAGGGCGACTCCTCCCGACGGAAGAGCGACTGGATTCCGCGCGCCACGAAGCCGCTTTCACCGTAGAGGAAGAGAAACGCGATGACGCCGACGAGCGGCGGCAGCACGACGGGGAGCGCGACCAGGGCCCCGAGGACGCGGCGACCCGGGAACTCCGCGCGCTCGAAGAGGAACGCGAGCGGCACCCCGATCCCGGCCGCGAGACCGACGGTTGCCAGGGAGATCCAGACGCTCGCCCAGAGAGCACGCCACCCCTCGGGCCGCTCCGCAAACTCCGCAAAGTGCCGCAGAGTCCAGCGCGGCGCCTCGAGCGCCTCCCCGAGCGTGACGAGGAGCGGCCAGCCCACGAGCCACAGAAGGAGGAGCGCGAGCAGGATCGCCCCGCCGTTCGCGCGTCTCACCCGGCGCTCTCCCGCGGGTACGCGCGCGGCGCCGGACCCGCCGGCAGCGGCGCGACGAACACCTTCCAACCCGGTTGCGCCGCGTCCGGAGCCGCGAGGACCTCCAGCTCCGCGCCGTCCCCGAGCGCCACGGAGAAGTAGGTCTCCTTCCCGGCGTAGCGGACGTCGGTGACGCGTCCCTCGAGCGCGGCGCCGTCGCGCGGCCCGCCGAAGGAGAGCGCCTCCGGCCGCACGATCACGTCGACCGGCGACCCGTCGAGCAGGTCCCACGGCGCGATCGCCGGCCACGCCGCGCCGCCCGGCAGCCGCGCTCGCCCCGTCGACTTCTGCCACGTGGCCGGGAGGACACTGGAGCGACCGATGAACGATGCGGCGAAACGGGTCGCCGGCGCGGCGTAGAGCTCGCGCGGCGTTCCGACCTGCTCGAGCCTCCCGCCGTTCAGGAGCGCGACGCGGTCGCCCAGCTCAAACGCCTCCTCCTGCTCGTGCGTGACGAAGAGGGTGGTGATCCCGATCGAGCGGATGATCCTCTTCAACTCCCGGCGCGTGCGGCCGCGCAGGGACGGGTCGAGGTTCGAGAGCGGTTCGTCGAGGAGCAGGATCCGCGGCTCTGGTGCGAGCGCTCGGGCGAGCGCCACCCGCTGCTGCTGTCCTCCCGAAATCTGCGTGACCGGGCGGCTCTCGAACCCGGAGAGGTCCACGGAAGCGAGCGCCCGGGCGACCGCCTCGCGGACCTCCTTCTTCTTCACGCCCTGCGACTCCAGGCCGAACGCCACGTTCTCGCCGACCGTCATGTGCGGGAAGAGCGCGTAGTTCTGGAACACGACGCCGAAGCGGCGTCGTTCCGGCGGAACGTCCGTCACGTCCTCGCCGTCCGCCACCACGCGGCCGGAGTCGGGCGTCTCGAAGCCCGCGACGGTCCGGAGGACCGTGGTCTTGCCGCTCCCGGACGGACCCAGGAGGGCGAGGATTTCGCTCCGCGCGACCGAGAGGGACACGTCCTGCGTGACGTACGTGGCGCCGAATCGCTTGTCGAGGTGTTCGAGGACCAGGAAGGGCGGTTCGGAGTCCGGACTCAATTTCCCTTCCCCCGCACCTCCCGATCCCAGCGGGACATCCACGCCGGTCCCTCGCGGCCGACCCGCTCCCAGTCGAGCTTCGCCGGCACGAGCGCGGTCTCGACGCCCCGCGCCCACTGCGGCAGCTCCGCGGCCGGCAGATCCGTGCGCGCCGGCAGCCGGAACGCCTTCTCCGCCGCGAGCTTCTGCGCCTCCGGGCTGCCGAGCCACTCGATGAGCGCCTTCGCCGCGGCGGCATGCTTCGCGCCGCGAACGAGTCCGATGGCGTCGTCGATGACGGGGGTCCCGCTCGACGGAAACGTGTAGGCGAGCGGCCCCCGCTGCATCTCGAACAGCGTGTCAGGCAGGTCCCACACCGTCAGCAGCCCCTCGCGTCGGACCAGCTTCTCCAGCAGCACCGACGGGTTGAAGACGTATTCCTTGGTCTGCCCGTCCAGGCGGCGCAGCCACTCGAGCCCGCTCTCCACGCTGCCGGTCTTTTCGAGGGAGCGTTCCAGGATCGCGCCCCAGACCGCACGCATCGTCCCGGAAGCCAGCGGATCGCGGATCAGGATCTTCTTCTTCCACCGGGGATCGAGGAGGTCGTCCCAGTCCCGCGGCGCTTCCGCCGCCGTGACCGCTGCGCTGTTGTAGACGACCACGACCGGCGTCCGGTAAAGGCCGAAGAAGAGCTTCTGCGGGTTCCGGCTCTCCGGCGGGATCGACCCGCTCCACGACGGCTCGAACGGCTCGAGGAGGCCGTCGCGCACGCCGTTCGCGAAGACGAGGTTCGGACCGCCAAACCAGACGTCCGCCCGCGGGTTCGCCTTCTCCGCCCGGATCCGGTCGTAGACGTCCTGCGATCCCATGTCGAGCCACCGCACGTCCACGTCCGGGTGCTTCGCCTCGTACGTCTTCTCCACGAGCGTCAGCAGGTCGCGGCCGTGCGGCGAGTAGAGGACGAGCGGAGTCCGGGCGTCGCGCCGACACGCGGCAGCCGCGAGCAACGGCAGCAGGAAAAAGATGAGCGACAGCGCGCGTCGAATCGGCACGATCTTTCCGGCGCGAATGCTAGCAGTAGAGCTGCCGGGCTCATCCGGGACCGGCATTGATATTGCTGCAACTTTCATCAGGAAGTCTCCGCGTGCGGGGAGGCCGATGATGCCGGAAAAGGAAACGATCCAACGCGCGCGCCGCGACAGGCGTCAGGGCAAGGCGCCGAGCACGCAGGCGGG
>JBKPMI010000290.1:0-1888 GCA_046732075.1 Acidobacteriota bacterium
GCGCGAAGCTGGGCGGTCCGCCGACCGCACCGGGTGCCGCTCCGGCCGCGCCGGGCGGCGCTCCGGCCGCCAAGGGAGCCCCGGCATGAAGGCGCGCGCGACGCTCCGCTACCGCAAGGGCTCGGCCCAGAAGGCGCGGCTCGTCGCGGACCTCGTCCGCGGCAAGTCCGTCAACGACGCCCTGGCCATCCTGCGCCACACGCCGAAGGTCGCGGCGCGCGACATCGAGAAGACGCTGCGCTCCGCGGTCGCCAACGCCGAGCAGAAGGAAGCGCATCTCGACGTGGACGACCTGAAGGTCAAGCGAATCGTGGTCGACAAGGGTCCGCAGGACAAGCGCGTGCGGCCGGCCCCGATGGGGCGGGCGTTCCGGGTCCTGCACCGCAAGAGTCACCTCACGATCGAAGTGTCCGACGAGGTATAGAGAAAGTCGCGGGGACAGGGCCTGCGGCCCTGCACCCGCCACCGACTAAAGGACTGAGTTCATGGGACAGAAAGTTCACCCGTACGGATTCCGGCTCGGCTTCAACCGGACCTGGCACTCGCGCTGGTTCTCCGTCAAGGAGTACCAGAACTACCTGCACGAGGACCTGAAGTTCCGCAAGGAGCTGAAGGCTCGTCTGTCGCACGCGGGAGTGTCCGAGATCGACATCGAGCGCTTCGCCAACAAGGTGAAGGTCAACATCCAGACTTCGCGCCCCGGCATCATCATCGGGAAGCGCGGCGCCGAAGTGGACAAGCTCCGCGACGAGCTCCAGAAGCGGATGAAGGCCGAGGTCCACATCAACATCATCGAGATCCAGCGGCCCGAGACGGACGCCCAGCTGGTCTCGGAGTCGATCGCGCTGCAGCTCGAGCGCCGGGTGGCGTTCCGCCGGGCGATGAAGAAGGGGATCGAGTCCGCGTTTCGCTTCGGCGCCCAGGGGATCAAGATCCGTTGCGCCGGCCGGTTGAACGGCGCCGAAATCGCCCGCGCGGAGTGGTACCAGGAGGGGCGCCTTCCGCTGCACACGTTGAAAGCCGACATCGACTACGGCTTCGCCGAGTCGAACACGACCTACGGAAAAATCGGGGTCAAGACCTGGATCTACCGGGGCGAGCAGCACAAGGCCAAGAACCGCCGGAAGACGGCCTAGCTCGAGAACTGATAGCGGAAAGCTGAGAGCTTTTTATGTTGATGCCGTCGAAAGTCAAATATCGCAAGCAGCAGCGCGGGCGCATGCGCGGAAAGGCGTACCGCGGCGGCACGCTTGCGTTCGGAGACACGGGCCTCCAGGTCCTCGAGCCGGGCTGGGTCACCGCGCGGCAGATCGAGGCCGCCCGGATCGCGATGACGCGCGCCGTCAAGCGCGGCGGCAAGATCTGGGTCCGGATCTTCCCGGACAAGCCGTACACGAAGAAGCCGGCCGAAACCCGAATGGGCAAGGGCAAGGGTCCCCCCGAGGGTTGGGTCGCCGTGGTCAAGCCGGGACGCATCCTCTACGAGATGGAGGGCGTGGACCTCGCCACCGCGAAGGAGGCGCTCGGGCTCGCAGCCGACAAGATCGGTCTCGCGACGCGCTTCGTCACCCGCGATTCCGAGACGGAGATCCGATGAAGAAGAAGGAAAGAGAGACGCTCGCCCAGCAGGGGGAGACCGAGCTCGCCGAGAAGGCCAAGCACATCCAGGAAGCTTCCTGGAAGCTGCGCTTGCAGAAGGCGACCGGCCAGCTCGACAACCCGATGCGACTGCGCACGCTGCGGCGGGACCTCGCGCGCATCAAGACGTACCGCCGCGCGCTCGAAATTCAGTCGGAGAAGTCCTGATGGAAGACACAGCGAAGAACGAGACGCCCCACAAGCGGGCCACGAAGGTCGGCAAAGTGGTGTCCGACTCGATGAACAAGTC
>JBKPMI010000291.1:0-2989 GCA_046732075.1 Acidobacteriota bacterium
GAGACCTGCCGCGGGAATGTGGACGAGCGCACCGGCGACCGCTCCACCGATCCCCGCGCCAGCCGCGAGGATCGTGAAGAGAACCGCCAGCCTTGCCCGACGCGCCGTTTCGATGATCCGCATCTCCGTCTCCGGAGACGACGCTACGGGATACGACGTGAAAAAGTCCGGAAGGCCCGCGAAAGATTTCCGAAAGGCGGGCGCCGCTTACGGCTCGAACAGGAAGAGGCCGTCGCCGGCGGTGCCCAGGTACAGGCGGCCCGCGGGCATCGCCAGGGCCGAAGCCACCGAGAGGCCGGGCCGGGGACTGCGGACGGAGACCCGGTGGCCGGACTCCTCCCAGACGAGGTTGCCGTCCACTTCACGGACCGAGGATTTGATCGGCGTCGGGCCGGGATCGCCGCGATAGGAGTCGAGGAACCTTCCGCCCGCGAGCAGCGTGCGGCGGCGGTTGTCCCAGGACGAGCCATCCCAGCGAAAAGCGCCGCTCGCGGACTTCACCTCCAGAACGGGTGATCCGTAGCCGTTCGACAGCAGCTCGGCCGACGTCGGCGCGTCGGGGCTGCCCGCGATCAGGGTGAAGTTTCGCCCGTCGATCGTGCGGTACACGCCCGCGGTCGTCACGAGCACGGGAGACCCGAATTCCGAGCCGAAGAGCGCGATCGGCGTTCCGCCGGGCGCCCGATCCGGTGCGGTCCAGCGCTCCCCTCCATCCGACGAGACCTTGAGGCCGACGAAGCTCGAGAGGAGGAGGATCGTTTCGCCGCGCGGCCCGCGAAATACGGCGAGAGTAGCGGCCGGCGGGAGGAGGTCGAGGGAGAGCCGGCGCACCCGCGTTCCCTGCGCTTCCCAGACCCCGCTCTCCTGGCCGGCGTAGGCGCGGAAGAAGAAAACGCGGTTCGGATCGTTCGGGTCCGCGACGAGGTCGGAAACCCGCCCCTCGGCGAGACCCACGGAGCCGCTCTGCAGCGTCGCGCCGCCGTCGTCCGAGTAGAAGACGCCCTCCCCCTCCGTTCCGACGAAGAGCCGGCCGGTCCGCCGGTCGACGTCGAGGGCCGTGACCACCAGCGTTTCCCGCGAGATGCGCGACCACGTCTCGCCGCCGTCGGTCGAGCGATGCAGGCCGCCGACCGTACCGGCATAGATCACGTTCGAGCGGAACGGATCCCTCCGCACGTTGTGCGACCGGCGGTTGGTGAAACCGGTCTTGAACCGCGTCCACTTGTCTCCGCCGTCCTGCGTCCGATAAACCCAGCCGCACGTCGAAACCCAGATGTCCTTGGGATCCGACGACGCGAAGTCCCACGCGTAGACGGTGGCGTCCAGGACCATCCCCTCGGCGATGCGCAGCCAGGACCGGCCTCCGTCCTTCGTCCGGAACGCCTGCCGCCACGTGCCGGCGTAGAGAGTCTTCGGATCGCCCGGCTCGAACGCCAGCGACTCCACCTGGAAGAGGCCCGGCACCGTGTCGCCCGTGAGCGTCCAGGTCTCGCCGCCGTCGCGGGAGAGGCGGACGCCGTCGTCCCCGCCGATCGCCAGCAGCGGGAGTCCCCCCGAAGGCAACGGGGCCAGCGCGAGCGCGCGCGTCGCGACCGACACCTTCCAGACCGACAGAACCGTCCAGTTCGCGCCGCGGTCGTCGCTGCGGGCGACGAGACCACCCTGGTACTGGCCGGCGAGAGATGCCCACAGCCTTCCGGAGACCTGGGGGTCGGCGATCAAGCTCGTCGCGATGTAGCCGGGGAAGGCGGCGCCCTGCCGGAGAGCGGTCCAGCTCGCCCCGCCGTCGCTCGAGACGTAGAAGTTCCCGCGCGACGTGCCGCAGAAGAGCGTCCCGGGCACGAACGGGTCGACCGCGAAAACGCGCACCTCCGCGCCCCAGACCGGCAGCCGCCACCAGCCGGCGGCTTCCGAGCGCGTCGCCAAAAGGAGCAACGCGAGGGCAGTGAATGCGAGGAGAGACTTCCGTGGTCGGTTCATCGTCTGGTATTCCGCCGGAAAACGTCTATTTCGTCGTCTATTTCGTAGTCGCTCGAGCTCGGGTGCCGCGATCCGCCCGCCAAGGATAACCGGGATCGCCTGCGCCGCGGCGGACCGCCGTCACTTCCGCGAGGATTGCCACGGCGATCTCTTCCGGAGTGACCGCCCCGATCGAGAGGCCGATCGGAGCGCGGACCGCCTCGAGCTTCTCCGGGGCCACGCCGTCGGACGCGAGCCGCTCCATCACGCCGCGCACCTTGCGCGCCGACCCGATCAGGCCGAGGTATTTCGCGGCCGGAGCATCGGGCGCGAGCCAGGGCCGGAGCGCCGCGAGGTCGGTTTCCCAGCACCGGGACACGACCGCCACGTACCGATCCCGGCCGGGGAAAAGCGCGTCCGGCGGGAGCTCGTAGTTGCGATTCGTGTGGACGGATCTCACGCCGGGAGGGAACCGGTCCGGCCGCGCGTACTCTCCGCGGTCGTCGCCGACGAGAACTTCGTATCCCAGGGCGAGCCCCAGACGAGCAAGGGCCAGGCCAACGTGTCCCCCGCCCAGGATGACGAGCGAGGGCGCTGCCTTCAGGAGCTCGACCGAGACTCGCGCCGATCCCCCGCAGATCATGTTCGTCGTCTCCCGCGGATCGCCGGAATCGATCTCGCGCTCGAAGAAGTCGTACCACTTGAGGAAACGCGGCGGACCGTCGTCGCGGAAGAGCGCGGCCGCGTCGGCGATGACGAGGGCCTCGAAGGGGCCGCCGCCGATCGTCCCCCGGAAGGTCCCGTCGTCGAAGACGAGGAATCGGCGTCCCACGCGCGACGGCCCGGAACCCCGCGTCTCGACCACGGTCGCAAGCGCGACCCGGCCGCGCGCCTCGAGCTCGGCCGCGAGGTCCCGGAAGAAGGCTTCGTCGCTCATTTCGAAAACAATTGTAGCGGCCTCCTTCGTGTCCCGCGTCCCGTGTCACATGTCCCGCCCGGGTTACCATCGCGCCCGTGCAACCCGTCAAGG
>JBKPMI010000292.1:0-6117 GCA_046732075.1 Acidobacteriota bacterium
GCGCTCTCCTTCTCGGAGGGGAAGCTCCAGCTCCCGGGAGGGCCGGAAGCCGACGCGATCTGGAAGGACGTTTTCGGAGTCCTGCCGTCGTCGCCGGCGAAGTTCGTCCGCGCGCTGTACGAGACCGACTCGGGGAAGGGAGCCTACGTCGTCGACGCTCTCCAGCAGCTGCCCGAAAGCGTGGCGCATGCCGTTCTCCTGGGACGAACCGGCGGCGGCGAGAAGTCCGTCGACCGCTTCCGCCGCATCTATCGTTCGATCGAGAAATCGGCCGTGGGCTTCGAGCTCGCGCGCCGGGATCCTTATGACTTCGCCCACATCGCGCGGTTCCTCCGACTGACCGACGACGGGGAGCTCGGGATGAAAGGAGCGGACCTCGACGGCGACGACTTCCCGCGCAGCGAGGCGGATCTCGAACGGATCGTCGCCGACGCGAAGAGGCGCTCCACGACCGAAGAGACCCTCGCCCGGATCTTCCGGGCTGACACGAGCCGCGGCTCGAACCCTCCGCGGCGCCGGTTCCTCTTCGTTTCGGATCTGATCGAGCGGCGGCCCGACCTGGAGGAGGCGGGGCTCGTTGCTCTCCTCCTGCGGGGTGCGGACCGCTTCTACCCGGCGTACGCCGTGCTGGAGGACGTGCCCGCCGATCCGCCGCTCGCCCGCCGATACCTCTTCGCGCTCGACCGGCTCGACCGGCGTCGGGACTCGGCCCGCCGGGAGCTCGACGTCGGCCTCTTCCAGAGCGCTGCCGAGATCGTCGCGCAGCTCGTTCGGTCGGGGGCGGTCGAGCCGCCGCAGGGAAGGGAGCTCCTCTCGGCGCTGGTGGACCAGCCCCTGTTCGGCGAGGAGAACGCGGTCCCGGCGGGCGCGCAGGCCAACCTGTTCGCGTGGGTCTCGGATCGGCTGCTGGGCGCACTCCGCAAGGGAACTCCCGAAGGCGCCGAGCCCGCGTCCGCCGACGACGTTCTCGCGCGCGCTCTCGTCGGACCCGCCCGCCCTTTCCCCTTCGAGTGGCACGGAGGGAGGTACGTCTACGATCCCACGAGCGACGAGCTCTCGCGCCGGGCAAAATTCCGGGAGCTGCAGCGCCTCGCGACCCTCGAGGAGGTCGAGGGGATCTTCCGTATGCGGCGGGACCTTGTGGCGGCGGCGGCGAAGCGCGACGCGGACGCTGCGCACCACGCCGCGACCGAGCTCTCCGAGGCGCTGCTTCACCCGAGTGACCTGCCGGAAGGGGAGGAGAGCGACAAGCGGTTCGTCGAGGGGGAAGGCCGGGCACGCCAGGCTCTCGAGGAGGCGGAGAAGGCTTCGGCCGGCGCGCTTTCCCAGCTGCCGTCCCGGCTTTCCGCGGTCGACGAGCTCGTCGCCGAGCGGGTGTTCGAGGCGCTCCTCGGGCACATCTATTCGATCTCGGCCGGGGATCCGGACGATCTCTACTACCAGGACCCCGACTTCGTGCGGCACCACTCGTTCCAGTCGGTCGAAAAGGGGGGAAGGCTCCTGGTGTCCCCCTTCGGCCCGACGATGTTGTCGCCCCGCGAGGCCGGGGGCGGGTTCCGCATCAGCGGTTCGGTGTTCGGCCTGCCCGACATCCTGGGACTCCTTCACGCCGAGCAGATCCCGTACAAGCCCGGGGCGTTCATCGGCAACGATCAGATCCGGTCCGGACTCGTGGGACCGGTCCGCCGGATGTCTCCGGCGCGCATCGAGGACGACGCTCTCGCGTTCGTCGCGGCCTCCTGTCGCGCGGCGGAGCAGTTCGCGGAGTCCCTGGCTGCCCGGGACCGGCAGGAACGCCTCCGGGCTTGGCAGGGGGTCGCGCGGGACCTGGTGCCGCGGGCGCGCCTCGCGAGACTCGCGGAGCTCGGGCCCGGCGCGGTTTCGCGCGAGTCGGTTGCGGAACACCTGTCGCCGTCGGACCTCTTCCGGATCGGACGCCGCCTCGCGTTCGCGGCGGCGTCCTCGCCTCCGGCCGGGGAAGGCGCCGCAGCGGCCCGGGATGCGCTCGTCCGGCTGCGCGAGAAGTTCGGCGACCGCGGTGCGACGGAACGTCTCGCCGAGTTCGGGCCGCGCGCCGTCGCATACCTCGGCCGGATGCGTCTTTCGGACCTGGACCTGCCGGCGTACGAGCGGCTGGCCGCCTACCGGACGCCGCAGCTCTTCAGCGACCGGCTCTACGACGCCAAGCTCGCGGTCGCGCGGGTGATCTCCGAGAACGGGATGCCGGCGGCGCTCCTCGCCCTCGTGCTTCCGGGAGCCGTCGATAAAATGATGGCCGAGGTGAGGATGGCGTTCGCGTACGACTGGAAGTCGATCGTCCGGAAGGCCAATGCCTTCGGAGCGGCGGACCTCGAGCTCCAGCTCGACGACGCGCTGAAGTCCGGACGGCTCGTTCGCGACGAATCATCCGAGCCGCCGGGGGAGGGCCCGTGAGAACCGTTTCGCGTCTCCTCGTGGGCGGCGTTCTCGTCCTCCTCCTCGGGGCGTCCCTCGGCGCCGGAGCTCCGGACGACTCCGTCGGCACCGAGGCCGCGCGGCCCTCGGTCCGCGTCGTGTCGCCGTCCTCCGCCGACATCCCGGTGGGGGATACGCGGATCGTCGCGGCGGTCGAGGGTTACGTGGCGGGCGATCAACTGGACGTGTTCGTGGACGGCCGGAAAATCGGAAGCGTCGCGCAACCCCCGTGGCAGGTGGGCTGGCAGGCGGGCGACGCCCTCCGCGGCCACGTCATTTCGGTGGCTCTGAGGCGCGCCGGGCGCGAGGTGGCATCGGCCCGCGTCAAGACGCAGAACGCGGGCTTCAGCTCGCGCGCGTCGGCCGACGCGGTTACGGTCGCGCCGATCGTCACCGACCGCCAGGGCCATTACGTTCCCGGGCTCACGGCAAAGAACTTCACTCTCTTGGACGACGGCCAGCCGCGCAGGATCGAGACGTTCGACGCCGCCGACTCGCCGCTCTCCGCGATCCTCATCCTCGACGTCTCCGGCTCGATGCTCATGAAGATCGACGAGGCGCGCCGCGCCGCGCACGCCTTCGTCGACGCTTTGAAGCCGAAAGACGAGGTGGGGCTGATGACCTTTTCGACCACCGTCGTGGGCACGGTCGACTTCACGAAAGACCGCGCGCCGCTCCACGAGGCGATCGACGCCGCACAGACGCAGGGCGAGACCGCGCTTTACGACGTGACCGCGATGGCCCTGAAGAAGCTCAAGCCGTTGAAGCGCCGCAAGGCCGTCATCCTCTTCACCGACGGAGACGACAACCGGAGCCGCCTCTCGGTCGAACAGGTGTCCAAGATGGCGCGCGCCTCGGAAGTATCGATCTACTCGGTCGCCCAGGGCGCGAACGAATCCGAGACCCTGAAGGTCTTCCTCGACCGCCTCGCGGAGAACACGGGAGGACGGTCGTACTTCATCGGGTCGATCCGCAAGCTCTCCGACACTTTCGCCGAGATCCTGACGGAGCTGAAAAGCCAGTACTTCCTGACGTACACGCCGCGCGCCGGCCTGAAACCGCGCACGTGGCACCGCATCGATGTCCGGGTCAACCGGCCCGATCTCGTCGTGCGCGCCCGGAAGGAATACTTCTTCGAATAACCGGCGGTCTCACGCCACGGGCGAACGCCTGCCCACGAGCCCCCGAAGTCCTGCGAGCACGACGAGCGCCGCTCCGAGAGTCGTGACGATCGTCGCTCCGGTCGGCAGGTCGAAGGCGTACGAGAGATACACGCCGATCGCGGTCACGATCGCGCCCATCGCCCAGCCGATCGCGAGGCGCGGGCCGATCCGGTTCGAGAAGAACATCGCGGACACCGCCGGCACGATCAGATAGGAGAAAACGAGGAGAACTCCGGCGATCGGCACCGACGAGGTCACGACGAAACCGAACGAGACGTAGAAGAGAAAGTCCCAGAACCGGATCGAGACTCCCTGCCGCTCGGCCTCCGGCTCGTCGAGCGAGATCATCAGGAACCTCTGGCGCAGGATCCAGTGGAGCGCGCCGATCGCGGCGTAGAGCAGGGCGATCTTCCCGAGCTCGGGCCAGGAGACCGAAAGGATGTTGCCGACGAGCATCTCCTTCAAGTGCTCGGTCTCGCCGGTCACCTTGGACATCGCGAGGATCGCGGCGGCGGCGGCGACCGCGTAAGCAATCCCGATGATCGCCTCCTGGGGAATCCGCGTCCTCCGGTGGAAGCGGGAGGAGGCGAAGATCGCCGCCCCGAGAATCGTGAATCCCAGCGAGAAGAGGTAGGCCGTCGTCGAGTGAATGTCGCGACCGAAGAGCACCGCAACGGTCGTGCCGAGCGCGGCGATCTGCGCCAGAGAGAGATCGACGAAGATGACGCCGCGCTCGACGACATGGAGGCCGAGGTACGAGAGCATCCCGGTCAGGACGAGACCGGCGACGAACGCCGGCAGGAGAAGCTGGAAGACGCTCATCAACGCCCCGCCTTCTTCGCCGCCAGGGCGTCGGCGAGGAGCTTGACGTCGTAGTCGAACAGCGAGATGTAGTCGCCGGCCTGGGGCACGCCGCCCACGGAGGGAATGAACTTCAGCAACGTCGCCCCGGTCTTGCTCGCGATCGACTTCGGCGTCCGCTCGTCGAAGTAGGGCTCCATGAGAATGACCGGGATCTTCCGGGTCGTCATCAGGTTGATGAGCTCGACCGTGTGCGACGGAGAGGGCGGGACTCCCGGTTTGGGCTCGACGTAGCCGGCGGCCTGAAGTCCGAAGCGCTTCAGGAAGTTCGGCCACGAGTTGTGGTACGTGACGAGCTCGGTCCCCTTGTAAGGCGCGAGCATGTCTTCCCACTTCTTCTCTCCGGCGGCGAGCGCCGCCTCGAAGGCCGCGAGGTTGCGTTGGTACTCCGCGGCGCCGGACGGGTCGAGCGCCGTCAGCTTCGCCGCAATGGATCGTGCGATCACGCGTCCATTGGAGGGATCCAGCCAGTAGTGCGGGTTGCCGAAGGGATGGACGTCTCCCATGGCCCGCGTCACGACGCCGGTCGGGCGCTCCAGGATGTCGCAACCGGTCGAGGCGTCGAGGTATCCCGGAGAACCCGGCCGGATCTTGCTGTTGCGGCTCTGGTCCAGGAGGGGCGGCAGATAACCGACCTCGAGCTCGAGACCGGCGACGATCAGGAGGTCGGCCCGGGAGAGCTTCAGGATGAAGGAGGGCTTGGGCTCGACGAAGTGCGGATCCTGGTAGCCGCGCGAGAGCGAGAACGTCTCGACGCGCTTGCCCCCGATGGAGCCGGCGATCGAGGCGAAGTCCTGGATGCTCGACACGACCTGGACGGTCGCGAAGGCGGGTGCGGCCGCGATGAGCAGAAGCGAGGCGACAAATAGAAGTTTCTTCATTTTCTCCTCGAAGTCGTTAGAAAGGATGGGCGCCGTGAGCGCCGATCGCGAATTGGAGTTGCACGAGCGCTTCGTTCGCGGTGATTCCCCCGGCATACCGGCGCCGGCGCAGTTCCCCGCGAACCTGGGAGAACTCGCTCGGCCAGAACGTCAGCGTGACCGCTTCACCGCGATCCCGCTTGGAGTCGTCGTCGGCGCGGTCGGAGAACTCGTACCGGCCGCCCCCGAACCAGCGCCGCGCCAGCTGGTAGTCGCCGCCCACGAAGAAGCCCCGGGCGGTCTGCTTCCCCCCGGGCTGCTCGCGGGTGCTTCGGAAAAGCTCGCTGCGGAGAACGAAGGAACGGTACGGGCGGCCGGAGAGTGGCTTCCAGCGGTAGACCAGGTGCAGGTTCTCCAGCGTCGTGTGCGCCGAGTCCGTCGTTCCGTTCGATCCGCGGCCCCACGAGGATCCGATCTCGAGGTTGTGGTCGTCGCCAAAGTCGCGGTACGCCCTGTACTGCGCGAGATACGAGAGATCGCTCCTTCCGGGAGCGTCGAACAGCCCGTCGCTCCTGCCCCGGAATACCTGTGCCGTCAGCTCGGAAAATGTGTCGCCGGGCAGCGGAAGAATGCGTGCGATCGACACGCCCGCGTCGCTCCACCCGTCTTCACCTCCGAGGAGGTTGACGATCGGCAGCGGTTCGTCGGGCCACGGGAGCACGTGGAGGTGCTGGGTGTTCACCTTTCCGAACTGCGCCTTGAACTTGCCGACCTTGACG
>JBKPMI010000293.1:0-5718 GCA_046732075.1 Acidobacteriota bacterium
GTAGGACGGGGGCATGATCGTGACCCCGCGCCCGAGAAAGCAGCCGTCGCGGACTGCCGTCCCGCCCGGCACGATGCGGACGGCGGAGTCGGGCGCCACCGCCTTCAGCGGAAACGTGTCCTTGTCGAAGAACGGGAAAGGAGACTCGAGCGGTCGGACGATCTCGCCGATCCGGAACCCCAGCAGGATCCCCTGTTTCACCCAGGTCGCGACGACCCAGCGGTCGCCTTCCCTCGCGGCCGCGCGGATCGAGCCGTCGTTCAGCCCGGCTTTGAGCTCCTCGAAGATCCGGCGCAGCTCGGCCGGCGGCTGTTCGTCCGGGTTCGCCGCCGCCGCCCCGATCGAGCGGGCGAGGTTCGAGGAGTCGCGCACCACGGAGAAGCGCCGCTACCGGGCCGCGGCCTTCTTCGGGAGGAGCTTCAGTCCGCCGATCAGCTTCTCGATCCGCCGCCGCGTGTCGTCGCGTACCGGAACGAGCGGCAGCCGGAGCGTGTCGCCGCAGCGCCCCATCGCGGAGAGCGCCGCCTTCGCGGGCCCCGGGCTCGACTCCCAGAAGTTCATTTCCATGAGCGGCAGGAATTTCCGCTGGAGCTTGCGGGCTTCGTCCCACCGGCCCTCGAGCGCCGACCTCACGAGTGCGCTCATCTCTGCCGGAATCTCGTTCGAGGCCACCGAGATCAATCCCCGTCCGCCGAGCGCGAGAAGTGCGAGAGCGGTCGAGTCCTCGCCGGAGAAAACGACGAAGTCCTCCGGGAGCGCTGTCATGAGGCGCGCGATCTTCCCGAAGTTGGGGGAGGCCTCCTTCAGGCCGACGATGCGCGGGATCTCGGCGAGCCGGAGGATGGTGTCGACGTCCATGTCGGTCCCGGTCCGCGTCGGGACGTTGTAGACGATCATCGGGAGGTCCGCCGCCTCCGCGATCGCGGAGAAGTGCCGCACGAGCCCCTCCGGCGAGGGACGGTTGTACATCGGGGACACCGAGAGGATTCCGTCGGCGCCGGCGTCGACCGCGTCACGCGCCCAGAAGACCGCCTTCGCCGTGTGGTTGCCTCCGGCGCCTGCGATGACCGGGACCCGGCCGCCCGCGGCCTTCACGACGGCGGCCGTGACGACCTTCCGCTCATCGCCCGACAAAGTCGCCGACTCTCCGGTCGTCCCGCACGGCACGAGGAAGTCGATCCCCGAGGCGATCTGCCACTCGACGAGCTTCGCCAGCGAGCGGAAGTCGATCCGCCCCTTGTCGTCGAACGGCGTGACGAGCGCCGTTCCGCATCCCTTCCAGTCCACGCGATACGCGGCTTCCGCCATCAGCGCGCCTCCCCGAGCAGCTCCCCGAACTCGAAAACTCCCTGCCGTCCCGCGACCCGCTCCGCCGCCCAGACCGCGCCCCGCGCGAAACCGGCCCGTCCGCGGGCGCGGTGGATCAACTCGACTTCGTCCTCCGGCGACTCGAAGACCAGGCGATGCAGCCCGGGCACGGTCCCGGCGCGGATGCTCGCGATCGGCGGTTTCTGCCCGGACTCCAACTCCACGATCGCGGCGATCTTCCGCGCGGTGCCGGACGGCGCGTCCCTCTTTTCGGCGTGGTGCTCCTCGACCAGGTAGGGCGCGTATCCCGCCGGCGGAAAGAGCGACGCCGCCTGTTTCGCGAGGTCGAAAAAGTGGCGGACGCCGACCGAGAAGTTCGCGGCGTGGACGAGCGCGCCGCCCCCCGCGCGGAACGCCTGGGTAATCCGCGGGAGGTCGCGGTCCCACCCGGTCGTCCCGCAGACGACCGTCGCCCCGGCGGCCGCCATCGCCGTGAGATTCGCGGGAGCCGCGGCCGGGTGGGTGAACTCGAAGACGACGTCGGCCCCGGACAGCTTCTCGGGGGTCAGCGCCGCGCCGCCGGCGTTCTCGCGCGAGTCGAGCTTCCACACGACGTCGTGACCCCGCCGGGAAGCCATCTCTTCGATCTCCGCGCCCATCTTGCCGGCTCCGACGATGCCGAAGCGCATGAGGAGAAGCTATCAGCTTTCGAAGAACTCGCGGTGGAGTCGCCGCACCACCCCCTCCACGTCCCGCTCCTCCACCACGAACGACACGTTCCGCCGCGACGCCCCCTGCGAAATCATCAGCACGTTGACGTCCTCGATCGTTCGGAAGATCCGGGCGGCGAGACCCGGCGTGAACTTCAGGTCCTGGCCCACGAGACACACGAGGGCCCGGTCGCGCGCGATCTCGACGTGCGCGAGCCGCTCGAGGTCCCGCCGGACCTCCGGAAGGCGGGAGAGGTCGTCCACCGTGACCGACACCGAGATCTCGGAGGTCGACACCATGTCGACCGGCGTCTCCCAGCGCGCGAACACGTCGAAAAGCGTCCGCAGGAAACCGGACGCCATCAGCATGCGGCTCGTGACGACGTCGACGGTCGCGATCCCCTTCTTGAAGGCGATCGACCGCACCCCGCGCCCCTCGGAGCCGGCTTCCGCGCGGATCTCGGTTCCCGCAAAATCCGGGCGGCGGGAGTTCTTCACCCGCACCGGGATCCCCTTCTCGATCGCGGGGGAAAGGGTCAGAGGGTGGAGGACGCGCGCGCCGAAGTATGCCAGCTCGGACGCCTCCTCGAACGAGATGGTCTCGATCGGCCGGGCGCCCGGGACGATCCGCGGGTCGGCCGTCATCATGCCGTCGACGTCGGTCCAGATCTCGACGGCGGCCGCTCCGAGCGCCGCCCCGAACAGCGCGGCGGTGTAGTCGGATCCGCCCCGGCCCAGCGTCGTGGTCGCGCCCGCGTGGCTGGCGCCGATGTATCCGCCGGCCACCGGGATGTGGCCGTTCGCGCAGATCGGACCGAGCTTTTCCTGCACGCGCCGCTCCGTCTCCTGAACGTCCGGCTGGGCGCGGCCGAACCGGTCGTCGGTGACGACGAGCTCGCGGGAGTCGACCCGGACCGCCGGGAGAGATCGGGCGGCGAGCGCCCGGGCAACGACGCTTCCGGCTGTCATCTCGCCGTGCGCCAGGAAGTGGTCGCGCCCTGCGCCCGGCACGGAGCGGAGAACCGCCACGGCGCGGGCCATCCGCGCGAGCTCCTCGAAATACGGAGCCACGTCCCGTTCGACAGACGCCGCGTCCGCTCCGAAGAAGTCGCGGAGCACCCGCTCGGTGTCCCGCTGCATCCGGGAGAGACTCGTCAGGGCCCGGGTCTCCTCTCCGGCCGCGGCGAGCTCGAGCGTCTCGACCAGCCGGTCGGTCGTATCGCCCATCGCGGAGACCACCACGACCGGCCGCTCCGCCTGCGACCTCGCGACGATGGCGCAGAGACGCTCGAGGGCCGCGGCGTCTTCGAGAGAGGTGCCGCCGAACTTCTGGACGAGCACGAACGCGCGTGGTCAGCCGTCCGCCGACGGCTTCACTTCAAGAGTCCCCGCGCGACGGCGAGCTCCGCGTTCAAGATCGACGCTCCGGCCGCGCCGCGGACCGTGTTGTGCCCGAGGACCGTGAACTTCCAGTCGAGGACCGGGCAGCTCTTGAGACCGCCGATGACCGCGCACATCCCGTTCTCGACGTCGACGTCGCGCCGCGGCTGGGGGCGACTCGGCTCGTTCCGGTAGAGGACGGGCCGCGGAGGCGCCGACGGCAGCGCCGCGACCTCATCGCCGCCGCGGAAATCCCGCCACGCCGCCTCGATCTCCTCCGCCGACGCTTTCCGTGCGAGGCCGACCGAGATGGACTCCGTGTGGCCGTCTTCCACCGGGACGCGGTTGGTCATTGCCGAAACGACGAGGGGCGCCGGGCCCGCCAGGCCGTCCCGCGCTCCGCCCAGGATCTTCGCGACCTCCCGCTCGATCTTCTCGGCCTCGCCCGGTATGTCGGGGATCACGTTGCCGAGGATGTCGAGCGACGCGACCCCGGGATAGCCCGCGCCGGAGACCGCCTGCATCGTCGTGACGAATGCCTTCTCCACGCCGAACGCGGCCTCGAGCGGCGCGAGCGCCATCGATACGAATATGGTCGAGCAGTTGGCATTCGTCACGAGCGCGCCGCTCCAGCCGCGGCGTTCGCGCTGGCGTCCGAGGAGCGCGAGGGAGTCCGGGTTGATCTCGGGGATGAGGAGGGGAACGTCCTCTTCCATCCGGTGCGCCGACGCATTGGAGAAGACGAAGACGCCGCTCCTCGCGAAGAACGGCTCCACGTCCCGAGCGATGGCAGCGTCCAGGGCCGAGAAGACCGCGCGGCACGGAAGCTTCTCGCCGACGGATCGGACCTTGAGCGAGGCGAGGTGTTCCGGGAGGGCGGAGGGCAGCCGCCATCGCGAGGCTTCGCCGTAGGAACGGCCGGCGGAACGCTCGGAGGCCGCGAGGGCGGTCACCGTGAACCAGGGGTGGTCGGCGAGGCGCTCGACGAACCGCTGGCCCACGGTGCCGGTCGCGCCGAGAACGCCGACCGGGATCTTTCCGTTCGAAGCCGTCATCGCGCCGAGTGTAACCGCGGAGACGCGCCCTTATAATCGGAAGGTTCTCGAAGCGAAAAATGAGCTCTCCCCCGCCGCTCCCCCGATGCCCGCGTTGCAATCGCACGCTCGCCGCGTGGCGGCTTGCGCATTGCGTGTACTGCGGGGAGACCTTCCCGCCGGACCTGAAGGAGGGCTTCCAGGAGCCCGAAGCCCTCAAGTGGGTGGAGCGTCCGGCGATCCCGATCGACGCGGCCCGCCAGCTCGAGGTGATGAAGGTGCTGCCGTGGGAGGCGAAGAAGAAGAGTCTGCACCCCGCGCTCCTGTTCCTGGGCGGTTTCTCGTTCGCCGCCTTCGCGGCGATCTTCGTGATGCTCTTCCTGATGATGCGCAACTCGATGCCGTCGATCGGCATCCTCGTCCTCATCGTCGGCGCGGTTTTCCTGGGATACCTGGTGATGGCGTTCCGGCGCCTGTACCGCCGCGGACAGTCCTAGCCATCAGCGTCCTAGCCATCATCGCCATCCGGGCGTGAAAAAGCCCCGGTTTCCCGGGGCTCGAGGACCGGTAATCCGCCGCGGTCAGGCGACGGGGCGACCTTGAATCAGCCGGATGATGAGAACAACCACCGCGATCACGAGGAGAATGTGGATGAAGCCGCCCATGGTGTAGCCCGAAATCAAACCCAGGAGCCATAGAACCAGCAGGATGATGAAAATGGTCCAGAGCATGGTGTCGTCTCCTCCTTTAAGTTCGAGCCACCGGAGGCAGCCCAAAGCCTACAGCGAAGCTCGTGCCAGATTGGCGGGCGCCTGCGCCCGGATACCGCTCCCGTCCCTGCCCCGGAGGGGGGTTCCGAAGCCTTGAACACACCCCTGAAAAACCCGGCCGACCTCGTCGCCCGGCTCGAGCTGGTCGAACCCGAGCGCGTCCTGCTCGTCGATACGCCGGTGGAGCTGTCCGGGCTGATCGAGAGAGCGCGCCCGGCCTCCCGCACGACGCTCGGGGCGGACGGCGACGCCCTCCGTTCGGTGAAGGAGAAGTTCGACGCCCTCCTCGTCTGGCGGGAGGATCGCGGCGGTTCCCGCGCGGTCTTCGACGCCGCGCTCAAGAGGCTCGAGGCCGGCGGCGCGATCTGGGTCGTGACGGCGCTCCGGAAGGTCCGGGGTCCCGTGACTCCCGCCGTTCACCGGCTGGAGCTTTCGGACCTCGTCAAGGGATTCGGAAAGGACGGCCTGACTTACGAGCGCGAGGTCCGTGTGTCCGCGTGGAACGTGGCCTACAGG
>JBKPMI010000294.1:0-9083 GCA_046732075.1 Acidobacteriota bacterium
GGGACTGGACGCGATCGGACGCCAGAACGGGGAGGCCGTCGGGAAGTCGGTCTGGGAGCTGTACCGCCGATACCCCGACGTCCTCGAGCACACCCGGCGCGCCCTCTCCGGGGACGGGCACACCGCCATCGTGCGCCTGGGGGACACCTCGTTCGAGACGCGGTACTCCCCCTACCAGGACGCCGACGGCCGCGTTGCCGGGGTCATCGGCATCGCGATCGACGTCACGGACCAGCGGCGGGCGGACGAGGCCGTCCGCTCGTCCGAGGCGCGCTACCGTACGCTGTTCGAGCGCAACCTCGCGGGCGTCTTCCGCTCCACCCTGGAAGGCCGCATCCTGGAGTGCAACGAGTCCTTCGCCCGGATCTTCGGATACTCGTCGCCGGCAGAGGCCATCCACAAGCCGGCCCTCGACTTCTACCTCCGTCCCGGAGATCGGAAGACGTTCCTCGCGCGGATCTCCGAACGGCATTCCATCAGCAACCACGAGCTGTGCGCCCGGAGGCGCGACGGGACGCCCGTCTGGGTGCTCGAAAACGCCTCGCTCGTGGACGGCCCGGACGGCCCGCACTCGCTGATCGAGGGCACCGTCATCGACATCACCGAGCGCAAGCGCGCCGAGGAACAGGTGAAGCATCTCGCGTTCCACGACGCGCTGACCGGTCTCCCGAACCGGCTCCTCCTGAACGATCGCATGACCGTGGCGCTCGCGCAGGCCCACCGCAGCCGCCAGAAGCTGGCGACGCTCTACCTCGATCTCGACCGCTTCAAGATGATCAACGACTCGCTCGGACACACGATCGGCGATGAGCTCCTCCGCCGCGTGGCGGAACGCCTTCGGGCATGCGTCCGGGAGGGAGACACCGTCGCGCGGCTGGGAGGCGACGAGTTCGTGATTCTCATCAGCCGCCTCTCCTCGGAAAGCGACGCCGACACGATCGCGCGGAAGATTCTCGCGGCCGTGCGTCTCCCGTTCGCGGTCGAGCAGCGCGACTTCTTCCTGACGACGTCGCTCGGAGTCAGCCTCTATCCGAACGACGGGATCGACGCCGAGACCCTGCTCCAGAACGCGGACACTGCGATGTACCGCGCCAAGGAGTACGGGCGGGACACATACCAGCTCTATGCCCCGGCGATGAACGCGCGGGCGGCGGAAAGGCTTTCGCTCGAGAACCGGCTCCGCCAGGCCTTGCAGAACGACGAGCTCGTCCTTCACTACCAGCCCGTCGTGGACCTCCGGAACGGCCGCGTGCGGGGGGCGGAAGCGCTTCTGCGGTGGCTGCACCCGGAGCGCGGACTCCTCGGGCCGGCGGAGTTCATCTCGCTCGCCGAGGTTTCCGGTTTGATCTCCCCGATCGGCCGGTGGGTCCTGCAGACCGCCTGCGCGCAGGCCCGCGAGTGGCAGGCGCTCGGGAACCCCCGGTTCACGATGTCCGTGAACCTTTCGGCGCGGCAGTTCCTCCAGTCCGACCTGGTGTCGCAGGTCTCCGAAGCGCTCGCGTCGAGCGAGGTCGCCCCCGGATCCCTGGACCTCGAGATCACCGAGTCGAGCGCGATGGAGAACGCCGAAGTCACGGTCAACACGCTGTGGGACCTCCGGCGGCTGGGCGTCGGGATCTCGATGGACGACTTCGGGACCGGGTACTCCTCGCTCAATTACCTCAAACGGTTTCCCATCGATCGGGTCAAGCTGGATCGTTCCTTCGTGCGCGACGTCGTCGCCAACCCGGAGGACGCAGCCATCGTCCGGGCGGTCATCTCCATGGCCCACACCCTGAGGCTCGTCGTCGTCGCCGAGGGCGTAGAGACGGAAGAACAGCTGGCGTTTCTCCGTCAGCACCGCTGCGACGAGATGCAGGGATACCTCTTCAGCCCGCCGGTCGCGCCGGAAGAGTTCCGCGAGCTGCTCACCCGCCGGCAGGCGCTGCCCGCGATCGCCTAGGAGAGCGCCTTCTCCATCTCGAAGGCGTCGAGCCCCCGCCCGTAGTAGGACGGGATCCGACCGATCTCCCGGAAGCCCTCCCGGCGGTAGAAGGCGATCGCGCCGGAGTTGCGGACGTCGACCTCGAGCAGCGAGCGGACGCAGCCGGCCGCGGCGAGGCGTTCGAGAAGGTCTCCGAGCAGACGCCGGCCCAGGCGTCGGCGCCGGAAGTCCGGATGCACGTCGAGCGTGACGACCCGGGCCGCGGCGTCCGCCCGATCCGGATAACCGAGGGAGAACCCGGCGAGCCTCCCGCCGAGTTCGGCGACGATGCCCTGCGCTCCCGGAAGCGCGAGGAACCGTCGCAGCTCGCGCCGCGAGTACGCGATACCGGGCTCGAAGCAGATGCGATCGAGCTCCCAGAGCCGCGGGAGATCTTCGACCTCCGCGGCTCGCAGGACCGGATCGATGCGGTCGGCGGCGGCGTCCCGGGCGCACATTGCGAATTCCGCCGCCAGTCTAAACTGACGCCATGCCGACCGGCCGGGTCGTCTCTCTCCACGTCGCTCCCATTGCGGGCGCGGCGATGCAGCGCGTCGACTCCGTGCGCGCGGTCGCGGGCCGGGGCCTGGAGGGCGATCGCTACTTCCTGAAAACGGGAACCTACTCCCGGAAGGACGGCTCCGATCGCGAGATCACGCTGATCGAGACCGAAGCGCTGGAGGCGCTGGCGCGCGACTACGCCCTGTCCATCGACCCCTCCGAGAGCCGGCGCAACGTGGCGACCCGGGACGTGGCGCTCAATCACCTGGTCGGCCGGACGTTTCGCGTCGGCGCCGCGACCGTCCGCGGTCTCCGGCTCTGCGAGCCGTGCGGGCACATGGAGCGGCTCTGCGGCAAGAAGGTTCGGCCGGGCCTCGTCCATCGGGGCGGCCTGCGCGCGGAGATCCTCGGGGACGGCGTGATCCGGGTGGGAGATCCGGTCGACGTCCTCTAGCGCGAGCGCTCGCGCATGTCGCGGTCCGCTTCGCGGCGCAGGTCGCGATCCCGGATCGCGTCGCGCTTGTCGTGGAGTTTCTTGCCGCGGACGAGGGCGATCTGGGCCTTCGCTCGCCGCCCCTTGAAGTAAAGCGAGAGCGGCACGCAGGCGACGCCCTTCGTCGAGACCGCGCCCGCCCACTTGTCGATCTCCCGCTTGTGCAGGAGGAGCTTCCGCTCGCGCTCCGGGAGATGGTTCGTCCAGGAGCCGGCGGCGTAGGCGGAGATGTGGGCTCCGATCAGGAACGCCTCGCCCGCGCGGAACAGCACGTAGGAATCCTTCAGTTGCGCCCGCCCCTCGCGCAGCGACTTGACCTCCGTGCCGGTCAGGACCAGGCCGGCTTCGGTCTTGTCCTCGATGAAGTAGTCGTGGAACGCCTTCCGGTTCGTGGCGACCGGCTTCACGCCGTCCGTCGGCGCCCCTCCCTTCTTCGGTTTCTTCATCGATCCTGCCCGCCCGATTATCGGCGACGCCCGGCGCGACGCGCCGACCGCGGAGAAACCTGCGAATTGCGGCGAAATAGCCACGCCGCTGTGTCCCGGCGGCCACGCTGCAACGCGCAGACGAATCGCGGGGCTGGTCCGTAAACACTGCAAAGAGAAGACTTGAAAGAAACATCCGGTCGCGGAGCTCCGTTGGCACCATCGGTGCGGTAAGGGAGCCCGAATCATCGTGGCCAGATCCCAGACCACACTGCGAACGAGCGTATCGATCGAGGGGGTCGGACTTCACTCCGGCCACCCGGTGCGCGCGCGTTTCCGCCCGGCGCCCGCCGGCCACGGCATTGTCTTCCGCCGGATGGACCGCCGCGGCGCCCGCGTGCCGGCCCGCGTGGGCTCCGCGAGTACGTTCGACTACGCGACGACACTCTCGGCCGGCGGCGTCTCGGTCGGAACGGTCGAGCACGTTCTGTCCGCGGCGTATGGGGAGGGACTGGACAACTGCACGATCGAGCTGGACGGACCCGAGGTCCCGATCGTCGACGGCTCGGCGCTCCCCTTCGTTCGCCTTTTTCACGCCGCGGGCTTCGAGCGGCTCGACCAACCGGTCGAGAAGCTCTCGGTCTCCGAGACGGTCGAGGTTTCCCGCGACGGCCGCGGCGTTTCGTTCCGGCCGGACGGGCCGGGCCTGACGATCACGTACGAGATCGACTTCCCGCATCCGGTCGTCGGGCGCCAGGAGCTCACGGTGGCGATTCGCCCCGAGGAGTACTCGACGCGCATCGCCCCCGCGCGCACGTTCGGCTTCGCGCGCGACGTCGAGGCGCTTCGCGCCCGCGGACTGGCCCGCGGCGGCAGCCTGCACAACGCGGTCGTCCTCGACGACGCGGGCGTGCTCTCGGGTCCCCTTCGCTTCCGGGACGAGTTCGTCCGCCACAAGGTTCTCGACCTGGTCGGTGATCTCGCGCTCCTGGGAGTCGTGCTCGACGGCCACATCCACGCGCGCCGTGCGGGGCACGCCCTCCATATCGAGTTCGCCCGCGCTCTGGCCGCCGCCTCCGCCCGGAAGGAAACGCCGGTCGAGAGCGCGCCCGAACGGAGACGCGCCGCCCGCCGGTAGTTTTCGGTCCCGGCATCTCCTCGCCTCCCGCCTACCGCCTCCCGCTTCGGGTCCCGTCTAGAATCCGGCAGTGCGCAGCCGGCTCGCGACAGCTCTCCTCGGCGGCGTCTTCCTCGCCTCCGCATTCCTCTTCGCCCAGGAGGAGAAGGGCCCGCGGATCACGAGGCTCAAGGTCGAGTCGCGGGGGCGCGACGTTTTCCTGGGCTTTACGCTCGCCGGCGCCCTGAATCCCGAGCTCGCGCGCAAGATCGAGGCGGGCCTCGAGACCGCCATCCGTTACGACATCCGGCTCTATCGCCGCTATCCTTACTGGTTCGACGACTTCATCGAGCAGCGGAGATATCGGGTGGCCGTGACCTTCGATCCCGTGACCCGGGAATACGCCGTCGAGGAGACGGTCGACGGAAAGCCCCTCCGCCGCACCACCACCCGCGATTTCGCCGAGGCGTCGCAGCGTCTTCTCTCCGTGGACAACCTCCTCGTTTTCCACGTCGCCCCCGGCCGGCCGACCCGCAACCTGTACGTGCAGATGCGCGCGAGCTTCGACACGTCCTACTTCCTCACCATCATTCCGGTCGACTCCCGGACGTCGTGGAAGAAGTCGAAGCGTTTCAACGTGCGCGCGAACCCGCCATGACGGCCGGAGACCCGGCCGGGGACCGCGTGCCCCGCCGGAGGTCCCTCGTCGCGCAGCTGCAGCGGCACCGGAAGGAAAACCGGCTCCTCGTCTTCCTCGCCCTGGCGGTCCTCGTGGTGTGGTCCGCGGTGTCGGTCCTCCGCCAGCGCGCCGAGGAGATGGACCCCGCCACGATCACCCGCGGTCTCGTCCTCTTCGTTCTCTCGTACCTGAACGTCACGCTCATCGCGGCGGTCCTGTTCGTCCTGTGCCGCACCCTGATCAAGGTCTGGCTGGAACGGCGGCGCGGCGTGCTGGGCTCGCGGTTCCGCACGCGCCTCCTCGTCACCTACATCGGCCTGACCGCCATCCCGATCGGCCTCCTCTTCTTCACGGCGACCGGCTTCCTGCAGCGGTCGATCGACCGCTGGTTCTCGTCACCGGTCCGCGAGGTGGTGGGCCGGGCGCGCTCCGTCGAGGACATGGCGGAACGCCGCATCGCCGACGGAGCCCTCGAGGACGCCCGGACCCTGTCGCGCCTCCGCGTCGAGAGCGTTTCCTCCAACCGCCTGCCCGGAGCCCTCGAGTACTTCCGCCGGGAGCAGCGGGTCGACTCCGTCGAGATCTACCGGCGCGGAGAGCGCCAGGCTTCCGCCTCCACGAAGGGGATGGCGCTGTCCCCGCTTCCGGCCGCGACGCTCCAGTCCGCCGAGGCGCACGGTGACGCGCTGAAGATCGAGGTCCTGCCGGACGGCTCGCACCTCTTCCGGGGCGCGCGCGGGACCGGCGACGTCGCGTTCGTCGTGGGCATCCGGGTTCCGCCCGCCGACGCGCGCGCGATGCGCGCCATCGCCTCGGCCTGGAGCGACTACCAGAAGCTCGAGGTCCAGAAGCCCTCGATCAAAGCGGCGAACGTGTCGACGTTCCTGCTGATCACGCTCGCCGTCCTTCTCGCCTCCATCTGGACCGGCATGACGCTCGCCCGCCGGATCACGGGGCCGATCGCCGCCCTCGCCGAGTCCACCCGGCGGATCCGCTCGGGGGACCTCTCCGCCCGCGTCGACGTCGTCGCCGACGACGAGCTGGGTGTCCTCGTCGACTCGTTCAACAGCATGGCCGACGGTCTTCAGCAGGCGCGCGACTCCACCCTTCGGTCGAACGAGGAGCTCCAGGAGATCAACCGGCGGCTGGAGGTCGAGCGGAGACTTCTCTCGACGGTCCTCGCGTCCGTCACGACGGGCGTGCTCGCGTTCGACGCGAACGGGCGCGTCACGGTCGCGAACCCGGCGGCGCGCTCGCTCCTTTCGCTCGGGGATGAGGACGTCACGCTCGAGAGGCTCGTCAGCCGGCCAGAGCTCACACCGCTCGCCTCGCTGCTGGCCGAGGCCGGCTCCGGGTCGCCGCCGGCGAGCGCGCGCGAACTCGTCCTCTCGGCAGAAGGGGGTGAGCGGCGCCTGGAGATCGCGCTGCGCCCCCTCTCCGACGCCTCCGGCAGCGAGCGCGGCGGCTGGGTCGTGGCCGTCGAAGACTCGACCCACGTTGCGCGGGAACAGAAGCTCGCGGCCTGGAGCGAGGTCGCACGCCGCGTCGCGCACGAGATCAAGAACCCCTTGACGCCCATCCGTCTGTCCGCGGAGCGGATCGCGCGGAGGCTCCGGGCCGGCGGGCCCGGCCTGCCCGAGGCGATCGAACGCGGCACGAAGGTCATCGTCGAGGAGGTCACGTTTCTGAAGTCGCTGGTCGACGAGTTCTCCCGCTTCGCCCGGCTGCCCGAAATGAAGCCCGAGCCGGTCGACCTCGAGGAGCTCGCCCTCTCGGCAGTGCGCCTCTTCGACGGCGCCCGGGACGGGGTCTCGGTGCGCGTCGAGTCCCGGCTGGAGCGGAAACGCGTGCTGCTCGACCCGGACCAGATCAAGCGCGTCCTGATCAACCTGATCGACAACGCGCTCGAGGCCTGCGGTCCGAAGGGCGAGATCGAGGTCCGCCTGTCCGACGGCCCGCGCGGAGTCACGATCGAGGTCGCGGACACGGGCCGCGGGATCCCGCCGCGCGACCGCGAGAAGCTCTTCCTGCCCGACTTCACCACCAAGGGGCGCGGGACCGGCCTGGGCCTGGCGATCGTCTCGCGGATCGTGGCCGACCACAACGGAACCATCCGCGTGGAGGACAACCGGCCGCGCGGCGCGCGGTTCATCATCGAGCTGCCGGCCGCATGAAGAAGCGCCGGATACTCGTCATCGACGACGAGAGGTCGATCCGGGAAACGCTCTCGGAGATCCTGACCGACGAGGGATACGCGGTCACGGCGGTCGAGAGCGGCGAGGCCGGCCTCAAGCGTCTCCTGGAAGACGGCTTCGACCTCGTGTTCCTGGACGTCTGGCTCCGGGACCGGGACGGTCTCTCCGTCCTGGAGGCGGCGGCGGCCGACGGGCGCCGGAACGAGGCGCCGATCGTGATGATCTCGGGGCACGCCAACGTGGAGACGGCGGTGCGGGCCGTTCGCCTCGGCGCGTACGACTTTCTCGAGAAGCCGCTCTCGCTCGAACGGGTCGTTCTGACGGCGCAGAAAGCGATCGAGCGGCGGGACCTGCTGGCCGAGGTCGCGACGTTCCGGGGCCGGCTCGAGTCGGAGTCCGAGCTGCTCGGAAACTCCGCGCCGATGCGGAAGCTGCGCGAGGAGATCGCGCGCGTGGCGCCGACCGATGCGCGCGTGCTCATCACGGGAGAGAACGGCACCGGCAAGGAGCTCGTCGCCCGGCACATCCACCGCCTGTCGGAGCGGCGCGAGTCTCCGCTCGTCGAGGTCAACTGCGCGGCGATCCCGGAGGAGCTGATCGAGTCGGAGCTGTTCGGCCACGTGCGCGGCTCCTTCACCGGCGCCTCTGAGGACCGTCGCGGTAAGTTCGAAGAGGCCGACGACGCCACGCTCTTCTTAGACGAAGTCGCCGACATGTCCGCGAAGACGCAGGCGAAGATGCTGCGGGCCCTCCAGGAAGGGCGATTCACCCGGGTCGGCGGCTCGCGGGCGATCGCCTCCGACGCCCGCGTCCTGTCGGCGACGAACAAGAACCTCGCCGACGAGATCCGCCGCGGCGCTTTCCGGGAAGACCTGTTCTTTCGCCTCGCGGTCGTGCCGATCCACGTTCCGGCTCTGCGCGAGCGCACGGACGACATCCCCCTCCTCGCCGAACATTTTCTCCGGCAGGCCTCGGTGCGCTTCGGCCGCAAGCCCAAGTCGCTCGCCGCCGACGCCGTGGACGCCCTGGAGGCCTACGGCTGGCCCGGGAACGTGCGGGAGCTGAAGAACCTGATCGAGAGGCTCATGATCCTGTCGCCGGCCGACGAGGTGCGGCGGGAAGACCTGCCGGCCGAGTTCGGAAACGGCGCGATTCCGGGCGGCGTCGCCCCGGAGGCGCCGCTTCGAGACGCGCGGGAGGACTTCGAGAGGCGTTACATCCTGGCGGCGCTCAAGAGGAACCGGGGCAACGTGTCGCGCACCGCGGAGGCGCTGGACCTCGAGCGATCGAACCTGTACCGGAAGTTGAAAGCGTACGGAATCGAAGTGGAGAGGGAGTAGGTATCAGGGGCTCCGGGGATAGGTGTCAGGAGAATAGGTATCCGATATCAGGTATCGGGTTTCAGGAGCTGGGCCCGGAGCCCGTCCCTGGCACCTGACGCCTGATACCTGAAACCTATGCCCCTGATCCCTCCTGACCTGAAACCTTTCACTCCTCCAGTAGCCGCAACTCCAGGATCTGGTCACCGGAGAATCCCTCGAGCCGCAGGTAGTGCTCGGCCGTCATCGTCAGCGCCTCCGCCGGACACAGGCCGACGATCTCGGATCCGACGATCGGCACGCCGTGGCGCTCCGCCTCCGACCGAACGCACTCGAACACCCGGTGCAGCGGCGTCTTGCGGAAGTTCGTCATGTTGATCGAGACCTGGAC
>JBKPMI010000295.1:0-2783 GCA_046732075.1 Acidobacteriota bacterium
TGGTAGTGGCGGTCTTCTCCGGGCCGGGAGATGGAGACGTAGGTCATGCCCCCTCCCTGGGCAAGCTTGTCGAGGACGTCGCGGATCGGCTCCTCGTCCGATCGGAAGAACACGTACCGGAGCTTTCCGTCCGACCCGGTCCGATCCGCGCTCGCTCTTCCGCCGAAGCCTCCTGCGGGCTTTGTCTTCTCGGTAGCGTCGATGTCGTCGAGCAGGCGATCCCATTGCGGGCCCACGGCGGAGAAGACGTTGTACTGCACGACCTCTTCGACGTACACCGGAAGAGGAATGAGCGCCCGACGCAGCTCGCCCTCGGTCTTCCGATCGTCGGGAACCGAGGAGGCCTCCTGCCTCTGCCGCGCCGCAAAATCCACGGGAACGACCGTCAGAAGCGGATCGAGCGGGGCCAGGCGCAGCAGCCACAGGCCCGGGAGGACGCATCCGACCAGAAGTGTGCGGCGCAGAAGTTCCATGAGTCACCCGGGTGGAGTGTGCGGATCGACCTTCACCGCGATCTCGACCGGATTATCGTTGCCTTGGCCGCCGGTTGTCATCCTGGACGCCGCGGGTTCGAACCCCGTTGCCCGCTCCACCCCCTCGAGCGGCCCGGGGGCCGATTCACGGGCTATACTGTCGTTCCTCTTTTTCTTCTGGAGGTAACCCTTGGCCTTCTTCGGTAAGTCCGACCCACCGTCTCCGGCCCAGCCCTCTCCTCCCGTGCCGCAGCCGCCCGCCGCTCCACCCGAACGCTCGGTCCACCCGGCCCCGCCCGCGACTGCGGCGGCCGCGCCGGCCCCCGCTCCGGCGGGCGCGACGACGGTGCTCGGCGCGCGCCTCAAGATCGTGGGCGACGTGTCCGGAGACGAGGACCTCGTCGTCAACGGGAAGCTCGAGGGAAAGATCCGAGTGGACCGGAAGGTCACCGTGAACGCCGGAGCCGAGGTCGAAGGGGACGTCCAGGCGAAGTCGGTCACGATCGGAGGCCGCGTCCACGGCCAGGTCATGGCGTCGGAGCGCGCCGAACTCCTCTCGACCGGCCGGGTCCAGGGCAACGTCCACGCGCCCCGCATCGTCATGGCCGAGGGCGCGCAGATCCAGGGCAGGGTCGTGATGCCGAGCGACGCGGCCACGCGGGGCCTGTCCGGCGCCCGGGCCGAAGAGCCGAAGCGCCCGGTCGTTCCGCCCCGACCCGACACCGTGCCGCCCAAGCCGGACGACGCGGCGCGCCGTCCCGTCTCTCCACCGGGGACCGGCGGATGAGCACCGTGGTGGACGCCCGACTCCAGGGCAACCTGATCGGCGGCGAGTGGCAGCCGTCGTCGTCCGGCCGGACGTTCGAGAACCGCAACCCGGCGGACCGCGACGACCTGGTCGGAGTCTTCCCGGAGAGCACCCGGGAGGACGTCGACGCCGCGGTCGCCGCGGCGCGCAAGGCCTATCCCGGCTGGAAGAACACGCCCGCGCCCCGACGCGCCGAGATCCTGTTCGCGGCGGGCGAGATCCTGAAACGCGACAAGGAAGATCTCGCGCGACTGATGACGCGCGAGATGGGAAAGGTCCTCGCCGAGACCCGCGGCGACGTCCAGGAAGCGATCGACATGGCCTTCCTCGCGGCGGGCGAGGGGCGCCGGCTGTTCGGCTTCACGACGCCGTCCGAGCTCCCGAACAAGTTCGCGATGTGCGTCCGCCAGCCCATCGGCGTCTGCGCGCTGGTGACTCCGTGGAACTTCCCGATGGCGATCCCGGCGTGGAAGTCGATGGCAGCGCTGATCGCCGGAAACACCATCGTCATCAAGCCGGCCACCGACACCCCGGCGTCGGTGGTGGCTCTCGCCCGGGTCTACGAGGAAGCGGGCCTGCCGCCCGGCGTCTTCAACGTCGTCATCGGCTCGGGCGCCGAGGTCGGCGATCCGCTCGTCACCCATCCCGACGTCAACGTCGTCTCCTTCACGGGGTCGACCGAAGTCGGGCGCCGGATCTCCTCGGCCGCGGCGCCGACCTTCAAGCGCGTCCACCTCGAAATGGGCGGCAAGAACGCGATCCTCGTGATGGACGACGCCGACATCGACCTCGCGGTCGAGGGCGCGGTTTGGGGGGCGTTCGGCACCAGCGGCCAGCGCTGCACGGCCTCCTCGCGGCTCCTCGTCCACGAGGACGTCGCCGGCGAGTTCGTGGACAAGCTCGTGTCCCGCACCCGCGCGCTCCAGGTCGGTAACGGCCTCGAGACCGGAGCGGAGATGGGGCCCTGCGTCTCGGAGCGCCAGCGCGAGACGGTCGCGCGGTACGTCGACATCGGGAAGGCCGAGGGCGCGACGCTGATGTGCGGCGGGGAGAAGCTCACCGAAGGCAACCTCGCGAAGGGCTGGTTCTTCGCGCCCACCGTGTTCGCGCACGCCACGCCGGACATGCGGATCTCCCGCGAGGAGATCTTCGGGCCGGTGACGACGGTGATCCCGGTCTCCTCGTACGAAGAGGGCGTCCAGGTCGCGAACTCGGTCGAGTACGGACTCTCCGGCTCGATCTACACCCGCGACGTCGAAAAGGCATTCCGGGCGATGCGCGACTTCGAGACCGGGATCTTCTACGTCAACTCCTCGACGATCGGCGCGGAAGTTCACCTGCCCTTCGGCGGCATCAAGAACACGGGCAACGGCCACCGGGAGGCGGGAATCGCGGGGATCGAGGTCTTCACAGAGTGGAAGTCGGTCTACGTCGACTTCTCCGGCCGGCTGCAGCGGGCGCAGATCGACACCCACGAGAGCGCGGACTGACGTCCGCGGGGC
>JBKPMI010000296.1:0-5395 GCA_046732075.1 Acidobacteriota bacterium
GAGCCGCCGCGTCCGAAACCGCCGCTCCCGCCCTGGCCGCCGCCCCCGCCCTGGGTCGACCCGACCTGGCGCGCCACCGCGGCCGAACCGCCTCCCGCGCCGACGTTCGCGGCGCGCTCCTCCGGCGAGGGGGCGCCCTCCTTCGCCTCCGGCTTCCACCGCAGCGCGGCGTTCGGAATGCGCAGGACGTCCCGAACGCGCGCGACCTCGATCGCCACGTTGGCTGTCATGCTCGGCCGGAGCATCTGGTCCGGGTTGGAAACCTCGACGATCACGGGATACGTGACCACGTTCTGGTTCACCGTGGCATTCAGACGGATCTGCGAGACGCGGCCGCGGAAGTCGCGGTCCGGGTACGCGTCCACGTTGAAACGGACGGGCTGTCCGACCTTCACCGTGCCGATGTCCGACTCGGACACGTCCGCGGCGACCTGCATCTTGGTCAGGTCCTGGGCGATCGTGAAGAGCGTCGGCGCCTGAAACGAGGCCGCGACGGTCTGGCCCACGTCGTACTGCCGCGCGACGACCACGCCGTCGATCGGAGCCACGATCTTCGTGTACTTCAGGTCCGTCTCGGCCTGCTTGAGGGACGCGGCTGCTTGCTGCACGCTGGCGCGCGCCGAGTCGTAGTTCGCCTGCGCCTGGTCGTAGTCGGCCTGCGGCGCGAGCCCCTCCTTCTTCAGCGCCTTCTGGCGATTGAGCGAGATCTGCGTGTTGCGCAGCTCGACCTGCGCCTTGTCGAGGCCCGCCTGGCTCGCGTTGACCTTCTCCTGGAACGGCGTCGGATCGAGCTCCGCCAGCAGGTCGCCCTTGTGGACCTGGCTGTTGAAGTCGGCGTGCAGCTTCGCGATGATCCCGGACACCTGGCTGCCGACGGCGACCGAGGTGACCGCGGAAACCGTCCCCGTGGCCGTGACGGTCTGGGTCACGTCGCCCCGGTCGACCTTCGCGGTGCGGTACTTCGGCTCGGACTTCTTCCGCGTGCCCAGGATCAGGAAAACCGCGGCGACGATCCCGACGGCAATGGCGGCCCAGACGAACTTCTTTTTCATACGACTACTCCAAACGCTTGTCCGGGCTCATCTTGTTCCCGCACCAAGGGGCGCGGCAGCTCCCTTCTCGGAGAGACGAGCGACAGCCCCCGATCGGTTACGCGAAAGGCGTGCCGTTCATGTTCCGATCGCTGCGAGGACCGCTTCGAGATGCGCCAGGCCCGTGCGCAGAAGGAACGTCCGCGCCCGTCCGTAGCTCTTCGCGCCCAGCAGGTAGAAGCCGGGCTCCCCCGATCCGAGATCGTCCGGCGAGACCGCCGGCATCGAGAGGCAGTCGCCGACGTTCGCGAGTGCCCGCGAGAGCCGCGCCGCCCCTTCGGTCGCCGGAGAAATCTCGAGCGCGAGCTCCGAGAGGAACGAGAGGTCGGGCCGGAAGCCGGTCAGGGCAACCACTGAGTCGAAGTCCTCCTCGCCGCCCGAGGAGAATCGGACGCGGATCGAGCGGTCGCGGGGCGCGAGGCTGTCGACCGCGGCCTTGCGGCGGACCTCCAGGAACGGAGGCGGATCGGCCGCGAGGTCGTTGGCGCCGCCAGCCACGCGCTGCCGCTCGGGCAGCGGATCCGGCACCGCCTCGGCGACCGGCCGGCGGTTCGGGGAACGGACCGCCCAGGTCACCCGCGTCGCGGGCTCGCGGGCCGCGAGTTCCGCCAGCCGCAGGAGGGCGGTGGCGCCGGAGTGGCCGTGCCCGACGAGCAGGACGCGGTCGCCCGCGAGCGACTCGAACCGGTCGTCGAGAGTACCCAGGTCCCGCACGAGTCGATCGGAGAGCGCCCGCTCGCCCGGCGCCGGGATCCCTCCGGATCCCAGGAAGTTCGGCCGACCCGTGACGCCCGACGCGTCGAGAACGACGTCCGCCTCGACGCGACGCTCTCCCGTGGGCGTTTCGATCAGCAGGTGAAACGGCCGTTCGGCGCGGAGCGGATGACCCGCGAAGTCGCCGCGAGTCATTCCGGCCCGGCCGATCGCGCGGACCCGATGACCCGAAAGGATCCGTTCCGCGAAGAGCGGCAGCTCCGCCACCGGCCGCAGGACCCGGTCGACCATCTCCCTCCCGCTCAAAAGGGCGTCGTCCGGCGGCAGCCGGCCATCGAGCAGCGCGCGGAAGCCCGCCGGGACGTTCATTCCGAGGGGGCTGAAGAAGCGCGTCTCGCCCCACCGGGTGAGCGCGTGGCCGACGTCCTCGGCCTCGAAGATGGTCGCGTCGTGGCCGAGCTCGCGGCACCGGAAGAGCGCGGCGAGCCCGATGGGCCCTCCTCCGACGATCGCGACCCGGCGCGGCACGCTAGCCCCTCCGCGTCATCGTGTTGCAGGCCTGAACCCAGTGAGCGATCGTGCCGCCCCCCCGGATCGCGGCCGCGACGTTGACCGCTTCCGCCATCTCTTCCGGGCTGATGCCGGCGTCGCTGCAGGCCGAAGCGTAGGAGTCGATGCAGTAGGGCTCCTGGATCGAGAACGCGACGGCGAAGGCGATCAGCTTCTTCGTCTTTTCGTCCAGCGCGCCCTTCTCCATCGTCGCGCTGTACCACCTCAAGTAGAGGTCCCAGAGCTTCGGCTGCGTCTTTCCCATGTCGGGGAACCGGGCGAGGTCTTCGGACAGGTAATAACTCGGCATCGTCTCTCCTTGCTCAGAACTTTCCGCGTTCACGCTCTTTCGCTGGCAGGATCTCGAGGCACGTCGTCCACCAGCCCGTCGCGACGGTCTCGACGAACTCGGCGGGAAGTCTCTCTTCCGTCATTTCGCGGGCGAGGCGCTCGAAGTCGTACTCGACCGGGACGAAATTCACTTCGACCTCGGGGCCGAACGTCAAGCGCGTGTACCAGACGTTCGTCCGGCCGTCGTTGGCGGGCCGGCCGAGCACGCCCGCGTTCACGACCATCCGCCCGGACGGGAGCCGGCGCTTCCAATGCAGTCCGGTGTGCGTGCACACGAGAACGTCGGCGTCGAAGTCCAGGAGCATCTTTTCGAGGAATGCCGGCGGGGACGTGGACTCCCAGAGGAACTCGTTGATCTTCCGGGGAGAGCCGTGGACGAGGAGGACCCGCCGCCCGCCGACCTCCAGACGCCGGGTCTTCGGGAGCGCTCCCATCCACGACTTCCACTCCGCGGAGGTGTTCGACGCCGTGTAGTCGTAAGAGATCCGGGCGAAGTGGTTGTCGCGCGGGTCCGTGTAGCCGCAGTGGCAGTCCTCCGCGTCGGAGGAGAGCGATTCCTCGTAGTTCCCCTGGATGCACTCGACCGCCTCCCCGCGGAGGATGGGGAACACCCGGTCGGGATGGGGCCCGAATCCGCCGAAGTCGCCGAGGGCGTAGAGACCGTCGACGCCGGAACGTTTCGCGTGCGCGACCGCCTCCGCCAGGGCAATCGAGTTGCTGTAGACGCCGCCGAAGAACGCCAGCCGCGTCACGTCCGACACGTGACCCCGTACTCGTGACAGGTGAAGCAGGCGGCGTAGCGGAGCTCGAACGGCCGGAGAGTTTCGGCAATCGACGCGCCCATCCGGGCCCGGGGCTCGTCGATCAGGATGGGACACACGTAAACGCCGCGCGAGGTGACCATCCGGCAGGACGAGCACTGGAGTTGACCGGCCTCGTCGCCGGTGAGCTCCCTACCCCGGAGCGACTCCCACGACTCGTACGCCCGGAGGCGGCGCTCCTCCGCGCCGATCCGGAAGAGCGACAGGACCTTGAGGCGCGGACGGGTCAGGCCGATCGAGCGCATCCAGTCGAGGAAGCGCGCCCTTCCCTCCGCGGTCCCGAGCCCGTCGCAGGCCTCGGTGACGGTGACGACCGGGTTGACGCCGGCTGCCGCCAGATTCTCGATTCCGCGGAGGATCTTTTCGAACGTCCCCGCGCCGCGGATCGGATCGTTCTGTTCCGCGGTGTAGCCGTCGACAGAAACACGGATGTCGAGGGAGTACTCCGAGGCGGCGAACAGCTCGCGAAGGCGCCGGCAGCGCTCCGGGGTCAGAAAGAGCCCGTTCGTCAGGACGGTGGCCGGGCCGTGACGCAGGGTCTCCTCGAGGATCTCCATCATCTCGGGATTCAGGAACGGCTCGCCACCCGTGAAGTAGTACTCGCGGACGCCGAGCGCCGCCGCCTCGGCCAGCCTCGCGCGCACGTCTTCGAGCGTGAGCATTTCGTGGCTGTGGTTCGTGGGAGAGCAGGAGATGAAGCAGTGCGTGCACTTCAGGTTGCACAGGGTTCCGGCGACCTGGAACCAGAGCGTGTCGAGCGACACCGACGGCACGAACGGATATTCCGAACCGACGGGCGGAGCGATCGACGCCGGCAAAGACCGCGCGGGCAAGACACCTCCTGCGAAAGAGAGAGATCGGGGAAAGCGGGGATCAGGCGGCGAGCGGAGGTCCGCGGGGGATCCGGGAGTCGACGTCGTGCGACGCGGAGGGCGGAAGGTCGAAACGGCTTTCCGGGTCCCGGACCTCGGCGAGCACCGCCCGGGCGAGGAGGGTCAGCTCCGCGTTGGCGAGAGAGGCCGTCCGGAGGAGCCGGCGGAGCTCGCGGCGGCCGTCGACGTCGGCGGCGGCTTCCACGATCGCCACGCGGCGGCTCCGGAGCTCGAGAGACCGGCAGAGACTCCGGAAGAGCGCGGCGTCGCGCGGGACGAAGCCGCCGAGAAGGTCGAGATCCTCTTCACGAAGCGAGACGAGGGAGACTCCGCCGTCCCGCGCCGGCGCCAGGACCGCCTCGGCCGAGCCTTCGCGAAGCTCGAACGCCGCGGCGAGACTCGGTGCCGACGGGGCAACGTCTCCCCCGACGAGGACGACGCAGCCGCCGCCCGACGCGGCGTACCGGGCGGCGAACCGGAGCCGGCTCCCCAGCGAGGAGCCGCGCTGTTCGATGAGATCGAACCGCGTACCCGGGAGCGCACGCTTCCAGCCCGAGCGGTCACCGTCGGGCGTCGCGACGATGAGCCGGGCGCCGCACCGCGTCGCCGCGTCGGCCCAGCCCCGGGCGAACGCTGCGAAGAGCCGTTCCCCGGACGCGGCCGGAAGGCCCTTGTCGCGCGCTTGGCACCCGGGTTGCCGGGCGAAGAGGACCAGAACGCGCGCGGCCATCCCGGAATCTTACGCCGCGGGACGCCGCGCGGTTTTCCCCTTTAGGAAATGTTGCGGTCGATGAACTTGACGAATTCGGAGCGGGGCAGCGCGCCCAGGACGCGATCGGCGACGCGCCCGTCCTTGAAGAGGATGAAGGTCGGAATCGAGGTCACCTGGTACTGGAAGGCGACCTGCTGCGACTCGTCGACGTTCACCTTCGCGACCTTCAGTTTTCCGGCGTACTGGTTGGCCAGGTCGTCGACGATCGGCGCGACCGTGCGGCAC
>JBKPMI010000297.1:0-14721 GCA_046732075.1 Acidobacteriota bacterium
CGGGCCGAGAGTCCCGCCCCGGCTGCCGCGACGGCCGTCATCCGCACCGAGGATCTGACCCGCGTCTACAAGATGGGAGAGGTCGAGGTGCGCGCCTTGGACGGCGTGTCCCTCGCCGTGGCGGCCGGCGAGTTCGTCGCCATCATGGGCTCGTCCGGATCGGGCAAGAGTACCTTCATGAACATCGTCGGCTGTCTCGACCGGCCCACCGCCGGCCGGTACTTCCTGGACGGGATCGACGTCTCGGGCCTCGACCGCGACCAGCGGGCCGAGATCCGGAACAACAAGATCGGGTTCGTCTTCCAGTCCTTCAATCTGCTGTCCCGCACGTCCGCGCTCGAGAACGTCGAGCTTCCGCTGGTCTACTCGTCCGACGGCAACGTCGCGAAGACGCGCGCGGAGCGCGCGCGGAAGTGTCTCGCGGAGGTCGGCCTCGCGGGTCGGGAGAACCACCTTCCGAGCCAGCTCTCCGGAGGTCAGCAGCAGCGGGTGGCGATCGCGCGCGCCCTGATCAACGAGCCGAAGCTGATGCTCGCCGACGAGCCGACCGGCAACCTCGACACGAAGACCTCGGACGAGGTGATGGCGGTCTTCCAGCGTTTGAACGACGGGGGCAAGACCGTCGTCCTCATCACCCACGAGCCCGACATCGCGGAGTACGCGCGGCGCATCGTCGTCTTCCGGGACGGCAAGGTCGTCGAAGACCGACCCGCCGTCCAGCGGCGCGCGCCGGGGGTGGACCGACCGGAGGCCGCGAAATGAAGTTCCTGACGATCCTCAAGGTCGGATTGAAGGCGATCGCGCGCAACAAGATGCGCTCGGCGCTGACCGCCCTCGGCATCATCATCGGCGTCGCCTGCGTGATCGCGATGATCGGGGTGGGAAAGGGATCGCAGGCCGCCATCCAGTCGCAGATCTCGGCGCTCGGGACGAACTTCCTCATGGTCTTTCCGGGGGTTGCGACACAGTCCGGCGCCCGGATCTTCACGGGCGAGTCCACGCTGACGGAGGACGACGTCACCGCTGTCAAGTCCGAGTGCCCCTCGGTCGCCTACGTCTCGCCGATGTCGCGCTCCGCGGGGCAGATCGTCGCCGGCAACCTGAACTGGGGCACCCAGGTCCAGGGGGTGGGAGTCGAGTGGCCGTTCATCCGGTCATGGAACACGTCCTCCGGCAGCTTCTTCGGCGACAGTGAGGTCCGCTCGGCCTCGAAGGTCTGCCTGCTCGGCTCCACCGTCGCCAACGCGTTGTTCGGTGACCAGGATCCGGTGGGCGAGAGCGTGCGGATCAAGAACTTCCCCTTTCGCGTCGTCGGCGTCCTCGAGACCAAGGGGGGGAACACGCAGGGGCAGGACCAGGACGACACGGTCGTCGCTCCCTACACGACGGTCATGCGACTGCTCAAGGGACGGAACCGGATCGACATGTTCATGGCTTCGGCCGTGTCCCAGGATGCGGTGCCGCAGGCCCAGGCCGAGATCGACGCGCTGTTGCGGCAGCGGCATCGCCTCGGAGCGGGGCAGGACGCGGACTTCATGATCCGGTCGCAGCAGGAGATCGCGCAGACCGCGAACGAGACGTCGCACACGCTCTCCCTGCTCCTCGCGTCGGCCGCGTCGATCTCGCTGCTGGTCGGCGGAATCGGCATCATGAACATCATGCTCGTCTCGGTCACCGAGAGGACCCGGGAGATCGGGATCCGGATGGCGATCGGGGCGAAGGGCAAGGACATCCTGACGCAGTTCCTCGTGGAGGCCCTGACGCTCTCGATCGCGGGGGGCGGCATCGGCATCCTGCTGGGAGTGGGAGCGTCCCGGTTCCTCGCGTGGAAGTCGGGCTGGTCGATCGCGCTGCCGCCCGAGTCGATCCTCCTCGCGTTCGGCTTCTCGGCCGCGATCGGCGTGTTCTTCGGCTTTTATCCCGCCCGGAAGGCGTCCCGGCTCGATCCGATCGAAGCTCTTCGATACGAGTAGCGCCGGTCGCGGGGTCACTCCCGCACCGGAATCGCGCTAAAATCTCCCTTCCTCTCGCATGAAAACCCGTCCGGATCGCCCGGGGGATCGGTCCGCTTTCGAGCGCCGGTCCGGGAGCGCCGTGCGCTCCCTCTGGCGGCGCCTCGACCCGCGGTCGAGCGTCGCGGCGCGACTGGTCGTGGGGCTCCTCCTCGCGTTCTGCATCCCGGGCAGCGCGTTCGTCTTCCTCCTCGAGAGAAGGCTGACGGAGCTCGAACGGTCGTCGGCCCGGGAGCTCGCCGGGATCCGCGTCTCGGATGCGCTCGCGCGCGTGTCACAGGACGTCGCGTTCCGGACGGACTGGATCGACCGCCGGACGCGAACGTTCGGAGAGGCCGCCGCCAACCTGTCCGACTCGCTCGAGTATGCGCTGCAGGAGCCGGCGGGCCGCTCGGCGGAGGAGCGGAACGACTCCTCCGGCCGGGACGCCGCCCCGGGGACCCGCGAAGCTCAGCTGCTTCTCCGCCGCGTATTGGCGCGGCGGCCGAACGTTCTGGGAATCACGGTCTCTCCGATCTCGGGATCGCCCCTCCGGATTGCCGCGCCGAATGAGCCCCTCCCGCGCGCCGGGAAGCCGGACTCCTCTCGACCTGCCACGCTCACCTCCGCCGAGGAGCTGGGACCGTCCTGGCGCGAGGTTCAGACCGTCGGGGATCGCCCGATCGCCTCGGTGGCAACCTCCGTGCGAAGCCCCACCGGCAAGCTGCTGGGCGAGGTCCGGATGGACGTCGACGCGCGCCGTTTCGTCCGGGAGTCTCTCCAGGGCGCAAGCCTGCCAGGCGACCTCTGGATCGTCACGGACGCCGGCGGAAACTTCATCGCAGCTTCGGCGGGGGCGGGTCCTCTGCTCGGTTGCGCGGACCTCGGCGTTCGCCCCCTGTCCGCGTCCGGGTCCGCGGAATGCCGCGACCTCGGGGAGGCACTTCGGCGTGGGACGCCGCCGACCGGGCCGGCGGCCGGGACCGGGGGCTGGCGTCTCGCCTCCGCACGCGTGCCTTCGAGCGGCTGGACTTTCGCCGAGGGATATTCCGCCCCTGCGCTCTCGCGGGTCACGGCGACCGCGCGCCGGGAGCTCGAACCGCGTTCGTACTCGGAACTGAAACGCGACGTCGTGCTTCTGTTCCTCTATCTCGTCGTCGCCGTGTTCGGCGCGGTGCTGCTGATCGCGCGCCGGATTTCGGAGCCGGTGCTCGAGCTCGTTGCCGCGGCCGAGGAGATCGGGGTGGGGCGGCCCGTCAAACTGGCAAGGCCCCGCTCCCGCGACGAACTGGGACGGCTCGCCTCCGCGATCGAGCGGATGGGGAGACGCGTCGCGCGGCGGGTCGAGACCCTTCGGCGGCTGCACCACCTGTCGCGCGCCGGCTATCGCACCACCGACGTCAACGAGATCCTGGCGCGGTCGAGCGAGGCCATCGGAGCGTTTACCCGCGCCGAGACCGTGATCTTCATGCTCCACGATCCCAACGCCAATCGGCTCGAGGGAGCCTGGCCCGGCTGGAACATCTCGGAGGAGATGGCCGGCCAGGTGAAAGTCCCGATGGAGGCGCGATCGATCGCGATCGCGGTCTTCAAGAGCGGCGACGCCTACTACTCGAACGACCTGGAGCACGATGCCTACGTCCACGCGGACATGCGGAAGCTCTTCGGCGCGAAGAACGCTCTCTTCGCACCGCTCAAGACGGAGCAGGAGACGCTCGGCGTCGTGGTCGCCATCAATCGGCCGGGGGGCTTCGGCCGGGAGGAGGTCGACGCGATCACGTCGTTCGCCGACGTGGCATCCCTCCTCCTCAAGAACGCACGGCTCTACCTCACCCTGACGGGGACCGTCGAGGAGCTTCGCCGGTCGAGCCGCCTGAAGGATCACTTCCTCCAGAACGTCAACCACGAGCTGCGGACGCCGCTTACCGCGATCGTCGGGTGGACCGACCTCCTCATGGAAGAGAACCTGGACGAAAAGACCCTCGCACGCGGTCTCGCGCAGGTCCGGCAGTCCGCGCGCGTGCTGCTGGCGCTGATCGACGACCTGCTCGATCTCGCCCGCATGGAGCGGGGATCGCTTTCCCTCGACCGGAAGCCGGTGTCGCTCCCGGAGGTGGTGCAGCGCTCGATCGATACCGTCCGGATGATGGCGGATGGGCGCTCGGTGGCGGTCATCTTCGCGCCGCCCGCGACCACGATCGTCCCGGTCCAGGCCGATCCCCTTCGCCTCCAGCAGATTCTGTGGAACCTCCTCGCGAACGCGATCAAGTTCTCCCGGCGTCACGGCCGGGTCGTGGTCCGGGTGGAGCGGGACGCGGACCGCTACCTGGTCAGCGTCGAGGACGACGGGATCGGCATCCCGGCGGGGGAACTCGCCCACGTCTTCGAGCGCTTCCGCCAGGTCGACGGCTCGCCGACCCGCCAGCACGCCGGAATGGGGATCGGCCTATCGCTCGCACGGTCGCTCGTCGAGCTCCACGGCGGCGCGATCTGGGCGGACAGCATCGTGGGGAAGGGAAGCCGCTTTACGTTCACGCTCCCGATCCGGGCGGTGGATCGGCGCTCCGGCGAAATCGAGCCGGTCGGCGGGATCCCGGCAGCTGCGGCCGCCGGCGCCGAAGGCCCGTTGATCGGCTGACCCGCGGAAGGCCTCCTAGGCGACGAAGGAGGCGGGCAGGCCCGTCCCCTTGAGCAGGTCCTTGACCACGCGCGCCGTCTCCTCCTTGCCGGGAACGCACAGATTCGGGTCCTTCTCCGTTCCGTCTGCGAGAGCCTTCGCGTAGCCCTCGCAGTCGTATCCGCACGCCGTGCAGTCCGTCTGCGCCATGGCGGCGTAGAGCTTGGTCGAGAGATCGCCCTCCTTCGCCATCTCCATGCGCTTCCCCAGGGGGATCGTCTCGTCGTGGAACGGGGGCGCTTCCTTCTTCTTGATGGGGGCGGCGGTGACCCCTTCCTCGTCCGGCCGTCCCGTGTCCATCCACCGGCCGTAGGAGAGACACGTCGGGCAAAGGAATGTGTAGTCCCACCCCTGCGGGATGAAGACCGCCGGCGTGCGGTAGACGACGAGGCTCGTGAAGTCCTGAGGACACGCCGGGGCTTCCCGCTCCTGCGCGTCCAGGACCATCGTTTTGACGTGCGGGCGGGAGAATTCGATCTGCTTGGGCTTCTGGTCGAAGCGGAACATCTCCCCTTTGGGGCACACCATTACGACCTGCGGCTTGTAAACGCGCTCCACGAAGAAGGTCCGCATGGGCACGTCGTGCTTCGGGCAGACGGAGGCGGCGTCCTTCCAGAAGGAAGAGACCAGCTGAGACTTCTCGGACAGCGACAGCTTCATCGGCCACGATTATAAGAAAGTCACGGGGACAGGGCGTACGGCCCTGCACCCGTCGCCCTTCAAAGGGACAGATCTACTTTCTGAATCTCACCGGAAACCCGGACGGTGTCGAAAATAGATCTGTCCCCATTCAGCTCGTCACGAACGGATTCGCGCGGCGCTCCTCTCCGATCGTCGTGTCGGGGCCGTGTCCGCAGATTACGCGCGTGCCGGGCTCGAGCCCGTAGAGCTTTTCGCGGATCGACGCGAAGATCGTCTCCGTGTCGCCCCCCCACAGATCCGTGCGGCCGATCGACCGCCGGAAGAGCGTGTCGCCCGAGAAGAGCGTCGCCGGATTCCCGTCCAAAAAGAAGCAGGTCGATCCCGGGCTGTGTCCCGGCGTGTGGAGGACCGAGAGCGAGAAGCGGCCGACCGGGATCGACTCTCCGTCGGCGAACCCGCCGTCCGGGGGAAGCGGCGCCTCGGCCGAGAGTCCGAAGAAGCCGGCCTGCTCCGGCAGCGCGTCGTAGAGCGGCCGGTCGGCGTCGTGGATCCGGATCGGGGCGCCGGTTCGGCGCTGGACCTCCGCGGTCCCGCTGATGTGGTCGAAGTGGCCATGCGTGTGCAGGAGCGCGATCGCGCGGCACTTCGTCTCGGACAGGGCCCGGAGGATCCTCTCCGGTTCGTCTCCCGGGTCGATGACGACCGCCACGCCGGCTTCCGGATCCGCCACGATCGAGCAGTTGCATTGAAGCGGTCCGACCGGGAGCGTCCGGACGAGGGGCCCTGTCACCGCGTCAGGGGTTCACGGCGACGACGGAGTCGACGTCGTGCCTCTGCTTGAGCTCCGGCGCCGCCCAGACCTTCTCGGGCGAGGACAGGTTGATCTGGATCTCCCACTCGCTGTTGTCGGGCCGCCGCCTCTCCGAAGCGAACAGCTTCCGGCGGCTTCGGGGCGTGAAGATCTCCCAGCGGATCCAGCCGAAGTCGACCGCGTCGTCCTGGAGGTAGAAGGCCGGGATCTTCTCGCCTGCCTCGATCTCGGCCTCGCGGACGGTCAGGGGACGGAAGCCGTTGGCGCGAAGGCGCTCGACGAACTCGTCGCGCACCGGCCGGTCCCTGTGGCGCAGCTCGTGGCGTCCCCGGGCGACGCCGCGGCCGAGGATCAGGTCGTCGAGCGCGTCGGAGAGCTCCCGTTCCACGCGGCCGATGTTACCGCTGCGCGGCGAACGCCTGATCGCGCAGCGCGGGATCGAGACGTCTCAGCTCCGTGCCCTCCGCGGTCGGAAAGCGGAGCAGCGGAAAGATCTCTGCCCAGCGCCGCAACTCCGGATGCCGCGGCTCTCCGGCGAGGACGAGCCAGTCCCGGCGGCCGGGGGCCCACGACCACGTGAGACGGACGATCTCGCCTTCGAGGTTCAGAACCTCGCGTCCGCGCTTTCCCCCCTCGAAGAGCCACTGCGGCCCGACCAGGTAGAACGCCGTGCAGAGCTGCGAGTACTGGTTCTCGGTAAAGACGCGCTCGGCCGGCGGCGACTCCCGGCGGAGGAACTCCGCGAGCGGGCGCCAGTCCGCGCGCCCCTCGCGGAAGTAAACCGCGAGCGACCGGACGTCGAAGAAGAGAACGAGGGCGAGAAGAAGGGCGGCGATCGGCCGCCCGCGCCGACGCTCGGCCAGCGCCGCGAGCGGGAGGGCCGCGAGCGCCGGGAAGACGAGCCCGGCGGGGAGGAACCGGCGGGAGACGTACCAGTGGGGATGAAGATGGCCGAGGATCTCGATCGCGAAGAAACCCGCGACCGGCCACACGACGAGGAATCGGAGCTTCGGCCTTCGCCATGCGATCACGAGTCCGCTGATCACGAGTAGGAGGTAGAACGGGCCCTTCCGCCCGAGCGGCTGCCCGTCGTCGGGGGCAAACAGGAAAAACGAGAGGAGTCGCGTCAGTCGCTCCCAGGAGAGCGGAGGCGCCGGAACAGGCGGCGGCCGCCGCGCCGCCTCCAGCACCACCGGCCACCACGGCAGGTAAGCCAGGAAGAGCGTCCCGGCGAACGCCGGGCTCCACAGGAGAAACCGGCGCGCGGTCCGGGAGCGGGGTCCGTCGCGCGAGAACGCATCTTCGACCACCATCGCGGCCGCAGCGATCGCCAGAACGAGCGCCGCGAAATAGAGCGCGTACATCGTCGCCAGGCAGGAGAGCCACAGCCCGACGAGCCGCAGCGGTCCGGGTTTCTCCAGAAAGCGGTCGAGCAAGAGGAGCGAGAGGACGAGCAGGAAGAGCCCCAGCGCGTACGGGCGGAATTCCTGCGAATAGCGGACGTGGAACGGCGCGAAGGCGAGAAGCAGCGCGGCGATCGCGCCGGCGAGGCGTCCGGCGCGCCGCGACACGAGAACGCCGAGCGCCGCGACCGTGCCGAGCCCCCACAGGACCGCCGGGATCTTGCGGGCCCAGTCGGCCGGCGCGAGCGTCTCGACGGCGCGCGCGACGATGTAGTCGAGCGGCGGATGGATCGCGTCGAACCTCAGCGTTTTCCAGAAGAAGTGGGAGCTGCCCTGGATGAAGAATCCCTGGAGGATTTCGTCCAACCCGTACGAAAAGTGGTCCAGCCGGTAGAGCCGGACCGCCGCCGCCGCGACCAGGATTCCCGCCGTGGCGAGGATCCGTGAGCGCGCCGTCATGGCGCGAAGGATAGCCCCCGGAAACCGTTAGACTTCCGCGCCTTGCTCGAAGTCGCGTCCCAGGTCATCCGCTTCTCGCTGGCGCTGTGGGTCGGCGGCACCCTCGTCGCGGTCCTGGCCGCGCCGCTCCTCTTTCGGGAGATCCCGTCCCGCGACCTCGCCGGGCGGATCTTCGGCGAGCTCCTGCGCCGGTTTGAAGCGGTCAAGCAGCTCCTTTCGCTCCTCCTCGTGCTGGCGGTGTTCGCGGAGCTCGAGATCACCCGTGTTCTCGGCGGCCGCTCGTTCGTGGCGGGAGCCGCCATCTTCGTGGCCGTCGCGACGAACGTCTACCTGGCGATGGTCGTCCGGCCGCGGCTCGGCTATATGCGCGAGAAGGTCGGGTCGTTCGACGAGGCGCCGCCCGAGAACGCCTGGCGCGTGCGGTTCAATCGTCTCCACCGCCGCTCGACGTGGGTCCTCGTCCTCGGTTGGATTTCCGCAGCGGTGGCTCTGGCGGCCCACCCATGATCGACCTTCGCAGCGACACGGTCACGCGCCCCTCCGAGGCCATGCGCCGCGCGATGGCGCAGGCCGCGGTGGGCGACGACGTCTTCGAGGAGGATCCGACGGTCGTCCGGCTGGAGGAGGCCGTGGCGGAGATCCTGGGCTTCGGCGCCGCGCTCTTCACGCCGAGCGGCACCATGGCCAACCAGATCGCGCTGCGGATCCTGGCGCCGCCCGGGACCGAGGTCCTGATGGAGGAGCGCTCGCACCCGTTCCACTTCGAGATGGCGGGCATGGCCGCGCTGTCGGGCCTCCTGCCCCGCCCGATTCCGTCCGGGAACGGGATTCTCCGGGCGGACGCCGTGCTGGCCGCGGTCCAGCCCGACGTGTCCTACAAGCCGAGAAGCTCGCTGCTCGTGGTGGAGAACACGCACAATCTCTGGGGCGGCAAGGCGTACCGGCGCTCCGACGTGGAGCCGCTGCTCGCCGCGGCGCGCAGCGCGCGCCTGGCCACGCATCTCGACGGCGCCCGCATCTGGAACGCCGCGGTGGCGACGGGGGAGTCCGAGCGGGATCTCGCGCGGGGGTTCGACTCCGCGACGGTCACGTTTTCCAAGGGTCTGGGCGCGCCGGTCGGCTCGGCGGTTCTGGGCTCGAAAGACTTCGCGAAGGAAGCGCGGCGGGTCCGCAAGCTCTTCGGCGGGGGGATGCGGCAGGTCGGTGTCCTCGCGGCAGCCGCGCTCCTCTCGCTCGAGAACCGCGCCCGTCTCGCAGAGGACCACGACCGCGCGCAGCGGCTGGCCCGCGCGATCGCGGGACTCCCGGGCATCCGCCTCGACACCGCGTCGGTCGAGACGAACATCGTGATCTTCGACGTCCCGGACTCCGCGGACTTCGTCGCGCGGCTCCGGGAGCAGGGCGTTCTCGCCGCCGGCATCTCGAAGACCACCGTCCGCCTGGTCACGCACCTCGACGTGGACGACGCCGGCATCGATCGGGCAATCGCGGCGATCCGGGCGATCGCGAGCGGGTAGGGTCAGCCCGACGTGACGCGGGCGATCAGGTCGATCTCGATCATCGCGCCGGCGGGGAGGGCCGCGACGATCACGGTCGAACGGGCCGGGCGGTGGTCTCCGAAGCGGCGCGCATAGACGGCATTGAGCGCGGCGAAGTCTTCGGCGCGCGTCAGGTAGACGTTGGCCTTGACCACGTTCGCGAAGCCGACGCCGGCCTCCCGGAGAATGGCCTCCAGGTTGTCGAACACCCGTTCCGCCGACGCCTCGACCCCGCCCTCGACGAGCTTGCTCGTGGCGGGATCGAAGGGAACCTGGCCCGCCGTGAACAGGAACCCTCCCTCGATCACGCCCTGCGAGTACGGGCCGATTGCCTTCGGGGCGGAGGTCGTCGCGACGAACTTCACGCGGTCTTCGACGGTTCGCTGCCGTCCGGCTCCAGCACCGCGATGTACGGCAGGTTGCGATAGGCCTCGGCATGGTCGAGCCCGTAGCCCACGACGAACACGTCTTCGATTCGGAAGCCGAGGTAGTCGACGGGAACGTCGTCGTTGCCGGGGATCTCCTTCTGGAGGAGCGCGCAGATCTTGACCGACTTGGGCTTCCGCGTCCCCAGGATCTCCTTGATCTTCGACAGCGTGCGGCCGGTGTCCACGATGTCCTCGACGATGATGACTTCCTTGCCGGCCACGTCCGTCGTGAGGTCGCGGACGAGACGGACGTTGCCCGACGACTTCGTCCCGGTGCCGTAGGACGACACCTGCAGGAAGTCGAGCGACACCGGCGACTTCAAACGCTTCGCGAGATCGCAGAGGAAGAAGACGGACCCCTTCAGGATTCCGACGAGCAGCGCGGGCCGCCCCGCCTGATCCCGGTCGAGCTCCTGCGCGAGGCGGGCGACTCCCTTGTCGAGCGTCGCGGAGTCGATGAGCGTTCGGCCGAGCTTCAACAACGGACGGATCGCGGCGGTTCGATCTCCGGGAACGCCGGTGGCGGCGTTACAATCAACGGAAACCGCCCCTCATGATTGCCGATCGAGCTCAACAACTTCGCGAAGACTATATCCGCCTCTCGGAGCGGTTCAAGTCGCTGTGGACGTTCCAGCAGTTCCTCCGCGGTGTTCAGAAAGCGTTCTTTTCGACGGAGCCCGGAACAAAGCTCCACTTCGGAACTTTCTACGACGACCTCCGCGCGGCAGGAGACCTCGTCCACGAGCAAGCGTCTCCCGCCTCGGCGAAACAGATCCAGAGCCTCACGAAGAGAGTCGAAGGTTTCACGGCGGAGTTGCGCGAGGCCGACCGCAGGATCTCGCCGTCCTTCGTCCGGCGCTTCTTCGAGCGCGTCCAGCCGCAGGACGAGAAGACCGCGCTCCACCTCCTGCGCTTTTACTTCTCTCAGCCGGACAAAGACGCGGACGTCGTCGACAAGATCAACTTCCTGGCGACGGTCGCGGCGGCGGCGAGCTCCGACCCCGCCTCGTCAGCGGCCCGTCCGGAGACCGAGCTCCGGCGGATTTTCGAGATCGTCACGGCCGGGACCGTCTGGACCCGCCCTTCCGACCGGGAAGCCACGGCGATCGCCTACGTGGTCAACGAGATCGCCGGCCGCGTCGCGCGGGCTCAGTCGTTCGAGGAGCTCACGAGCCGGGGATTGATCGAGGAATTCCGGTCGCTCAAGCGGCGCACCGGCGACTCCCTGGCGCATCCCGAGGTCCTCTACGCCGTGGCGGTCGGCAACCTGACGACACGCGCCGCGTTCTCCCGCTTCTACCGGAGCGAAGAGAAGATGCTCACGAAGGCAACGAGCCGGATCGATGACCTGGAGCGGGAGCTGCGGCGCGGTTCGGCCGGCGACGCTCTGCCCGACGAGCTCCGGCGCTTCCAGGAACTGCGGGACCGGTACCGTCGAGGCGCTCTCGACTCGAACGTGCGCGCGCAGGACATCGTTCAGTTGAAAAGCGCCATCGGAGACGTCCTGCAGAAGTTCGATCGGAAGCCCGCGGAGACGGTGGGCACCGACCCCGTCCCGGCCGGCGCCCACGAGGAGCTCGCCGATCCCTCGGAAGAAGCGTTCTGGCGACCGTTCGTGGAGCGACTCCTGGCCGCCGTGGAGATCGCGGAATCGGGCCGCGCGCCGGCGGCTTCCGGAACCGGCCGGGGAGACCTCGACCTCGATCCCTGGGAGCTCCAGGCCGTGCGGCGGGCGATCGCGACGGGCGGGGAGCCCGCGAACGACCGCGACGGTACGCTCCTCCGCGCGGTCACGCTCCGGGTCAAGGCCGAGGAAGAGGCCGCGCTGCTGCGGGGCGTCGCGGACGGTCCCTCGGCGCTCGAGCTCCTGCGGCAGGCCCGCACTTCGATCGCCCACGCCACGGCGCTCGACTCCCGGCTTTCGCAGATCGCCCGCGTCGCGCACGACGGCGGACTCCGCGATCACGAGCGCGCGTGGAGCCGGACGCGCTTCCGCCTGGTCCGCGCGATCGCGGACCTGTGGCTCGCGCAGGACCGGACCCGGCCCGCCGGTTAGACGTCGACTCCATAACGACGGGTCCCGACCGGGTTCCGATCCCGCCGCGCTCGCCGCCCGTATACTGCCGGCCCATGACCCGCGTGCCGGAAGAGCCGTCGCCGGCCGGCGCATCTGCCGAATCGGCCGCTCCGGCCGAGGACGAGCTCCTCCGAAATCGGCTGGAGAACCTGCGCCGGATCGAGGAGAGCGGCGTCGACGTCCACCCCTACCGGTACGGCATCTCCGCGACCGTTTCGCAGCTCGTGGAGCGCCACCGGGAAGCCACCGCCCAAGATCTCCAGGCCTATCCGCCGGCGGCCGCGACGGCCGGCCGGATTCTCGCGCTGCGCAACCAGGGGAAGGCGGGGTTCCTGGATCTCTCCGACGGCCGCTCGCGTCTCCAGGTCTACGTCCGGCGGGACGCCGTGGGGGACGCGTCGTTCGACGTCTATCGCAACCTGGATCTCGGCGACTGGATCGGTGTCGACGGGGAGATCTTCCGCACCCGGACGGGGGAGCTCTCGCTCAAAGCGAAGAGCTTCGCGCTGCTCTCGAAGTGCCTGCGCCCGCTCCCGGAGAAGTGGCACGGGTTAAAGGACGTGGAGCGACGCTACCGGCAGCGGTACCTCGATCTCGCCGTGAACCCGGAGTCGCGCCGGATCTTCGAGACCCGTGCGGCGATCATTCGCTTCATCCGCCGCTTCCTGGACGAGCGCGGGTATCTCGAGGTCGAAACCCCCATGATGCACTCCATCGCGGGGGGCGCTCTCGCGCGGCCCTTCCAGACCCATCACAACGCGCTCGACCTCGAGCTCTACCTCCGGATCGCGCCGGAACTCTTCCTGAAGAGGCTCGTCGTCGGGGGGATCGAGAAGGTCTACGAGATCAACCGCAACTTCCGGAACGAGGGGATCTCGACGCAGCACAACCCCGAGTTCACGATGCTCGAGTTCTACCAGGCCTACTCGGAGGGAGCAGACCTCATGCGGCTGACCGAGGAGATGCTCTCGGGCCTGGTCGGCGAGATCCGGGGCGGTCTCACGACCTCGTGGAAGGGCGAGTCGATCGACTGGACGCCGCCCTGGCGTCGCCTGACGATGCGGGACGCGGTGCTCGAGTACACGCGATCCGACGGCAGGGGAGCCGTCGCCGCCGCGGAGCTCGAGTCCGCCGACAGCCTCCTGGCGGCCGCGAAGCGATTCGGCGTCGACCGGCCGGAGCGGTTTCGGACCTCGAAGGGCAAGCTCCTCGCGCTCCTCTTCGAGACGGTCGCGGAGCACCATCTGGTGGCGCCGACCTTCCTGCACGAGTTCCCGACCGAGATCTCGCCCCTCTCCCGGAGGAGCGCGGCCGACCCGGAGTGGGCGGACCGCTTCGAGCTGTACGTGGGAGGGATGGAGATCGCGAACGGGTTCTCGGAGCTGAACGACCCGCACGACCAGGCCGAGCGCTTCCGGCGCCAGGCGGACGATCGGACGAAAGGGGACCTCGAGGCCGCGGAGTACGACGCCGACTACGTGGAAGCGCTGGAATACGGCTTGCCGCCGACCGCCGGAGAAGGGATCGGCATCGACCGACTCGCGATGTTGCTCACGGACAGCCACTCGATAAGAGATGTCATCCTGTTTCCGTTGCTCCGGCCGGAGGGCCGGTAGCCGGTAGCGGGTAGCCGGTAGCCGACGCATGTCTGCAGCCTTCGTGCTCCCGGCTCCCGGCTTCCGGCTCCCGATCTCATGAGCTTCGAAACCTCCATCGCCCTGCGGTATCTCGTGGCGTCGCGACGGCGCGCCCACGTCGCGCTCATCTCCACGATCTCGATGCTCGGGCTCGCCGTCGGCGTCGCCGCGCTCGTGATCTCGCTGTCGCTTCTCTCCGGGTTCCAGGACCGGATCCGCGCGCAGATGGCGCAGCGGACGCCCCACCTTCGGGTGTCGCCGACGCGGGGCGCGGTGCTCCCGGATCCGGAGCGGGTGCACCAGGCGCTCTCCTCGCTCGCCGGCGTCGCGGACGTCGAGCCCGCGATCGAGGGAAGGGGCTGGGCGTCGGGCTCCGGGGTCGAGGCGACGCTGCCCGTCCGCTTCCGGAACGCTCCGGTCGGCGAGCTCCCCGAGGCGACGGAGGGTGACCCGCCCCCGGTCCGCGTCAGCGCGGCGGTCGCGACGCGGACGCGGAGCGCCGGCGGGGACCTCCTCCGGTTGACGTCGGCGCGTACCCGGCTGTCGCCGGTCGGGCCGATCCCGGTCGCGATCGTCTTCCGCGTGGCCGCGGTGCGGCGCGTCGCCGCCCTGGAGAAATCTCCCGACGTCGAGGTGCCCGAGGACGCCGCGCGACTCCTCTCCGGAGTGTCCACGGGAGCCCGGGCGTTCGAGGCTCATCTCCGGGACCCGAATCGGGCGGAGACGGCGGCCCGCGGCGTCGCCCTGGTGCTGGGGCCGGACTACCGGGTGGAAACGTGGCGGCAGCTGAACGCCCCGCTCTCGTTCGCGCTCCGGCTGGAGAAATCGGTGATCTTCGCGACGGTCGCGCTCGTGATCCTGGTCGCCGCGTTGAACATCGTCTCGAACATCGCGCTCACGGTCGTCGAGAAGAAGCGCGACCTGGGAGTGCTGACCTCCCTCGGCGCCACGCCGGGGTCGCTCGCGCGGATCTACCTCACGCTCGGGGCGATCATCGGCGCCCTCGGAACCGGCCTCGGACTGATCGTGGGCGTTTCGGCGTCGCTGCTTCTCGACCG
>JBKPMI010000298.1:0-4765 GCA_046732075.1 Acidobacteriota bacterium
CTCCTCGTCTTCTCGACGATGTACTGCCGGTACCACTACCTGGTCGACGTGATCGCGGGACTCGTGCTCGCATTCGCGGCGGTGCCGCTCGCGGACCGCTGGTACGACCGGCTCGAATCGGAGGAGAGTGCGGTTTCCTAGATCGCCCGGTCGTACATCCGGTAGGTCTTGTAGAGACGGCCGCCGAAGATTTTCACCGACCGGATCACGAGGTCGTTGTCCTCGAGCAGCCACGAGACCTCGACGCCGGTCAGCCCGCGTTCGAGCGACGCGCGCAGACCCGCCGCGAACATCACGGCGTTCAACCCGCGCATCCGCCAGTCGCGCTTGATGCCGAGCGTGATCACCCGCAGGGTCCGGATCTTCTTCTGCGCCAGCAGGAACTTCAGCCACCCGAACGGGAGGAGCCGCCCTTTCGTGTCGGCGATCGCGCGGTTGAAGTCGGGCATCGCCAGCAGGAACGCGATCGGCTCCAGCGTCCCGTCCGGACGCCGCACCTCGCCGAGAAACGCGAACTTCTCGTCCAGGAGCGGCTTCAGGCGCGCGGCCATGAAGTCCATCTCTTCCGGCGTCATCGGGACGAAGCCCCAGTTCTTCTCCCACGCCGCGTTGTAGACCTCCCGGATCTTCGGCAGGTCCGCGGTCAGGGTCTTCTTCCGGATCGGCCGGACCACGACGTTCGGCTCCCGCGCCGTGACCCGGGCGGCCATCTTCTCCAGGCGGGCCAGGGGCTCCCGCCCGACGTCGAACCAGTAGGCGAGAAGGTCCTTCGCCTTCCGGAAGCCGGCGCCCTCGACGAGCGCCGGGTAGAAGGACGGGTTGTACGTCATCATGAAGACCGGGGGCGAGTCGAAGCCGTCCACCAGGAGCCCCGCCTCGTCGTTCAGGGACGGGTTCGCGGGGCCGCGCAGGACCTCCATCTTGCGTTCACGCCCCCAGAGCGCGGCCGCGTCGAAGAGGAGCCCGGCGGTCTCCGGGTCGTTCTCCGACTCGAAGAACCCGAAGAACGCGGTCTTCTCGCCGTGGAATTCGTTGTGCTCGCGGTCCACGATCGCCGCGATCCGCCCGACGTCGGTCTTGCCGCGGTGCGCGACGAAGAGCTGGATCTCGGCGTGCCGGAAGAAGGGATTCTCGTCGGAGAAGACCTTCGCGACGTCGGACCGCAGCGGCGCGATCCAGTTGGGATCGTTGCTGTAGAGACGCTCGGGGACGTCGAGGAAGCGGGAGATGTCGGAACGGCCCCGGCCGATCCGCGAGACGACGACCGGTTCAGCCATGCAAAGCCCGGAGCGCGCGAGCCGGAGGGAGGACGGCTACGCCTTCACCAGCCCGAGCTCGCGGCCGACCTTTTCGATTGCCTCCAGGGCTCGGGTCAGGTGCTCGCGGGTGTGGGTCGCCATGAGCGAGGTACGGATCAGAGCCCGACCCGGCGGGGTCGCCGGCGACAGGACGCAGTTGACGAAAACGCCCTCCTCGTGGAGCCGCTGCACCATCGCGAGCGCCGCGTCGTCCTCTCCCACCACCACCGGAACGACCGGCGTCTCGGAGCCGGCCGTGTCGAGGCCGAGGGACCGGAGCCCTTCCGAGAAAAAGCGCGCGTTCTCCCAGAGCCGCGTGCGGCGCTCCGGCTCCTTCTCCATGATTTCCACCGTCGCGAGCGCCGCGGCCACGGAGGCCGGGGGCGGCGCAGCCGAGAAGATGAGCGTCCGTGCCCGGTGCTTGATGTAGTCGATGACGGTCTCGTCGCCGGCGATGAAGCCTCCGACGCTCGCCATGGACTTCGAGAACGTCCCCATCACGAGGTCGACCTCGTCTTCCAGGCCGTAGTGCTCGGCGGTTCCGCGGCCCGACGCGCCGAGAACCCCGATACCGTGCGCGTCGTCGACCATCACGGCCGCCTCGAACTCCCGCGCGGCGGCGACGATCTCGGGCAGGGGCGCGATGTCCCCCTCCATCGAGAAGACGCCGTCCACCACGATCATGCGGCCGCGGGCCGCGGTGTCGTTTCTCATCTGGCGGGCGAGATCGCGGGCGTCGTTGTGCTTGAACTTCCGCACTTCGCCGAAGGAGAGGCGGGCGCCGTCGATGATGCAGGCGTGGTCCTGCTTGTCGAGGTAGACCACGTCCCCCTTACCGACGAGGCACGAGATGGCGCCCAGGTTGACCTGGTACCCCGTCGCAAAGGTAACCGCGGCCTCCTTCCGCATGAAGCGGGCGAGACGCTCCTCGAGCCGCACGTGCAGGTCGAGGGTGCCGTTTAAGAATCGGGATCCGGCGCAGCCCGATCCATATTTCCGGACGGCGTCGATCGCCGCCTCTTTGACGCGGGGATCGTTGGTCAGCCCGAGGTAGTTGTTCGAGCCGAGCATGACCATCCGGCGACCGTCGCAGACGACTTCGGGCTCCTGGGCGGACTCGATCACCCGGAAGAAGGAGTACACGCCCGCCTTGCGCACGCGGTCGGCGACGTCGTACCGATGGCACTTCTCGAAGAGAGGGGTCGAACGGACCTCTTCCCTCGCCGCTGGCGCGATTTTGCTCATGCCTCCTCCCACCTCGACTCCGAGTCTTCGCCCGGATCTTAGCAAATTTTACAAAACGCAACTGATGCAGAAGCACCCCCGCAAGCCCTGCCTTTTCAGGCCCCGAGCCATCCTTCCTGGCGATACCAGGCCCATGTCGCGCGCAGTCCGTCCTCCAGCGGGGTCGGGGGCGGTAGATCGAGATCCCGGCGCAGCGGCGCGGAGTCGCAGAGCCAGTCGCCGGCGAGGACCTCGCGGGCCTTGTCCGCGTTGAACGGTCGGGAGCGTCGCGTCGCCGTCTCGCGGATCGTTTCGAGGGCTCCGGCCAGCCGTACGGCGGAGTCGGGAAGCTCGACCAGGCGCGTGCGCCGGCCGGAGCAGCTCCCAACGAGCCGCGCCAGGTCCTTCAACACCACGGGCTCCGGGTCGCAGACGAAGCCGGTCCTCCCAGAGAGGTCCGTCCGCTGCGCCGCGCGCGCGATCGCGAGCGCGGTCTGTTCGACTGCACCGATCTGGACGCGCGAGCGCGGCGCCGGAACGGGAAGGATTCCGATTCGCGCCATCTGGAAGTACGTCAGCAGGCCGCGGTCCCGCGGACCGTACAGGACGCCGGGCCGCATCACGATCCACGCGGACGGCCACAGCCGCGCCACGGCCTCCTCCCCTTCCCGCTTCGAGATGCCGTACCAGGAGATGGGCCGCGGCGGGTCCTCCTCCCGGACGGGCCGCCCGCCGCGCGCGGGACCGGCCGCCGCCTGGCTGGAGACGTAGAGAAAAAGCGCGTCGGGACAGGCGCGGCGCGCGGCCGCCAGGAGGCGCTCGGTTCCGGCGACGTTGACCTCCCGGTACTCCGCGAGCGTGCGCGCCTTGACGAGTCCGGCGGCGTGAACGACGACCGAGCAGCCCGCAAGGGCGTCGGAGGGAATCCCGTCCTGGGAGAGATCGCCGTCCACGACGTCGACGTCGAGCTCCTCGAGGCCGGTCATCCGGTCTTTCCCGCCCCGGACCATGGCGCGGACCGTCGTCCCGGCGTCGGCGAGCGCCTTCGCGGCGTGCCAGCCCAGGAAACCGCTGCCGCCCGTCAGGAAAGCGGCCGACATTTCCGCTAGCGGGATCGAACCGGCGCCGCCACCCAGGAGGCGATGCGCCGGAGACCCTCCTCGATCGATTCGAGCGACGTGGCGAAGGAAAACCGGACGCAGTCGTCAGCGCCGAAGGCATCGCCCGGAACCGCCGCCACACCCGTGTCGGCGAGAAGCCGCTCGCAGAAGTCGGCCGAGCCGGTGACCTCGCGCGGCGGGTACAGCTCCGACACGTCCGCGAACGCGTAGAACGCGCCCTCCGGCGGGAGACACCGGATGCCCGGCACCGCCGAGAGCCCCGCGATCATGACGTCACGGCGGCGCGCGTACTCTGCGAGCATCTCCGCCACGACCTCGTCCGTACGGACCGGGTCGGACAGGGCCGCCAGGGCCGCGCGCTGCGAGATCGACGATGCGTTCGACGTCGAGTGGCTCTGGTACGAGGCCATGGCGTTCACGATCTCGCGGGATGCGATCGCCCACCCGAGCCGCCATCCGGTCATGGCCCACGTCTTCGACGCGGCGCCGGTGATCACGATCCGGTCCGAGTGCTCGGGCCAGAGGCGCGCCCCGGAAACGTGCGGACGCCCGTCGTAGAGGAACCGGTCGTAGGTCTCGTCGAAGATGAGGCACGCGTCCTGCGACGCACACCACTCGACGATCGCGTCGAGCTCCGGGGGATCCACGACCGCGCCCGTGGGATTGTTCGGGGAGTTGAGAACGACGCCGCGGGTGCGTTCGGTCGCCCGGTCGGCGAGGTCCGCCGCCATCGGCTTCCAGCCGGTCTCGAGCTCCGTCGGGACGAGGAGCGGGACCGCGCCGGAGAGCCGGATCATCTCCGGGAACGACACCCAGTACGGACAGAAGAGCCCGACCTCGTCCCCGGTCTCGAAGAGAACCTGGCAGGCGTTGTACACGGCCTGCTTGGCTCCGGCCGTGACGAGGACGTTCTCCCGGGAGATCGGAATCCCGTGATCCCGACGGTACTTCTCGGCGATCGCGTCGCGCAGCTCCGGCTCCCCCGCCACGTCCGTGTACTTCGTGCGCCCCGACTCGATCGCGGCCACTCCAGCGCGACCCACGAACCCGGGAGTGGAGAAGTCCGGCTCGCCGAGCCCGAGGTCGACGACGTCCACGCCTTGCGCGGCGAGGGCCTTGGCC
>JBKPMI010000299.1:0-5776 GCA_046732075.1 Acidobacteriota bacterium
GGCGCGGCGGCGGGGGAGAGGTCGGCTCGCGGACCGGCTCACGGGCGGTCTCCCGGACGGGCTCGGCCTCCCGGACGGGCGGGGCGGCGGCGGCACGTTCGGCCGCACGCGCCGGCGCCGTGCGGGACCAGCTCTCGGCCTGCCGGAAGAGCGCGGCGGCGTTGTCGAAGGACGCGGCGGCCGCGCCGTAGCGTTTTTCGGCGGAGAGCTTTTGCGCGTCTCTTTCTTTCCGCCGCGCGGACTCGTAGAGCGAGCCGGCCTTCTCGGGGGCGCGGGCGCGCTCCGCCGCCCCGCGCGCCGCGTGGGATCGGGACCGGGCCTCTTCCGCGGCGAGTCGGACGTTCTCTCCGTCCTCCGGCGCGACCGCCGCGGTCGGCGGCGGGGGCGGTTCGGTTGGCTGATCCCGCGGAGCCTCCGTCGGAGCCGCTTCGACCGGATTGTCGGGCAGGGCTGTCGGCAGAACGGCCGCGACGGCGGGTGGAGTCGGAATCGCCTCCTCCGCCGAGCGCTCGGCGACCGGGCGCCGCGCTGCCTTGCCGCTGTTGAACGCCAGGAGTCCCGCGATGACCGCGACGGCGCCCGCGAGGACGACGGCGGCGACCGGAAAGGAGCGTCTCCGCGGGATTGTCTCGCCGAGCGGGGAAGCGACCGTCTCTTCCCACTCGGCCGTGCCGAGCGGGGTCGCGCGATCCACGCGCGAGGGCGGCGTCGGGGTTCCCTGCGCCTGGAAGTGACGGTCCAGGCGATCCTGCGCGCTCGGTGTCACCGTGTCCTTCGGCACGTCCCGGGACTCCCGCACCCTGGCCAGAAGGCGGTGCGTGGCGTCCGGGTCGTAGAAGGGAGCGAGGTTCTGCTGCAGCGATCGGATCTCCTGGTCGAACTCCTCGGCTCCGGAAAAGCGGCGGCCGCGCTCCTTTTCCATGGCCTTCAAAACCAGCGCGCGGACCGGCTCCGGGATCCGATTCGTCGGATCCGTCACGGAGAACGGGATGGGCTCCTTGAAAAGGTGCGCCGCGAGGAGCTCCCGGGGCGAGTCGCCCGGGAAGGGGAGTTTCCCGGTCAGGAGCTCGTAGAGGACGACGCCGAGCGAGTAGACGTCGCTGCGGCCGTCGAGGGCCTCGCCCGCGGCGAGGCCGCCGAGCTGCTCGGGGGAGGAGTACTTCAACTTTCCGAGGAAGACGCCGGTCGACGTGAGGTTGATCGTGTTGTCGAGCGGCTTCGCGATCCCGAGGTCGATCAGCTTCAGCTGGGGCCGGTCGTCCTCGTCGTAGGTGAGCATGAGGTTGTCCGGCGCGACGTCCCGGTGAACCACGTTCTTCCGATGGAGGAAGCCCAGCGCGAGAAGCGCCTGGTGCCCGAGCTCCAGGGTCATCGGAACTCCGGGAGGGCCCGACGCCCGCAGCAGCTCGGACAGGTTCACGCCGTCGATGAACTCCATGACGATGTAGGCCATGCCGTCGGAGTCCAGCGCAAAGTCGAGGATGGCGCCGATGTTGGGGTGCTTGAGACGAGTCGCGGTCTTCGCTTCCTGCGTGAACCGGCTCTTCAGCTCCTCGTCGGCGCCGATCTGCGGGCGCATGACCTTGACGACGCGAACCTCGTCCAGGAGGCGATGGCGGACCTTGTAGATGGTCCCCATGCCGCCTTCCTTGATCTTCTCGAGGATCTCGTACTTGCCCTCGATGAGGGTACCGGCCACCGGCACGGGGATGACACACCTCCCAGGAGCCTTCGCGATTGTAACCGCCGGACGGCGCGGAAGATCCGGCATCTTCTCCCTTACAATGGGTCGATGGCCGTAACCAGTCCGGGGGCGCGCATGGCTGCGGTCTCTCTTCCTTCCGCCCGCGGCCTTTCCGGTCTCTTCGTCTCGGCCCGGCCCACGCAGTGGGTCAAGAATCTCGTCCTTCCGTTGCCGTTCCTCTTCGGAGGGGTGCTGGCGACGGCGCGCGGGTGGAAGCTCGCGGCGCTCGGATTTACGATCTTCTGCGCGATCACCAGCGCGATCTACCTCGTCAACGACGTGATGGACCGCGAACGGGATCGCGCGCATCCCGTGAAGCGGCGTCGGCCTCTGGCGGCCGGCGAGCTCGGCGTGACGACCGCGATTACGGCCGCGGTCGCGCTCGGCGTCGCGGGTCTCGCCGCAGCCTTCGTACTCTCGCCGAGGTTCGGCCGCTGGTCTGCGCTCTACGCGGCGCTGATGCTCGCCTACTCCCTCTGGTTGAAACGGATCCCGTTCCTGGAGGCCCTGATCGTCGCGGCGGGGCTGCCGCTGCGCGCTCTCGCCGGCGCGGCCCTCGCGGGGCTCGTTCCGTCGAGCTTTTTGACGGGCTGCGCCTACCTGCTGGCGCTCTTCCTGGTCATCGGCAAGAGGCAGTGGGAGCTCCAGAACGCCGGCCACGTCTCTTCTTCCGAGCACCGCCCGGCTCTGGCCGCGTACCGGCACGAAGGGCTCGACTTCCTCTTCGTCGTCACGGCGCTCGCGACCGTGGCGGCTTACTCCGCCTACTCGGTCGTGCCGTCGACGATTTCGATGCACGGGCAGTCGCTCGCCGTTACCGTGCCATTCGTCGTCCTGGGAGTCGCGCGGTACGTGCGTCTCGTCTACCGGCGCGGCGGAGGCGGCAACCCGACGCGCGCGCTCCTGATCGACGATCCCTGGATCCTGCTGATCGTGCTCGGATGGGTGGCGGCGGCGGGCTGGATCATCTATGTCCGCTGAGAAGGAGCCGCGACTCGGGGTCGCCTTTCTCGCGTACAACGAGGAGGGGGCGATCGAGAAGACCGTGGCGGAGGCGGTCACCGCCCTCTCGGCGATCGACGGGCTCGACTGGCGCGTGCTCGTCGTGAACGATGGCAGCCGTGACCGCACCGGCGCGATCGCCGACGGGCTCGCGGCCGCGGACCGGCGCGTCCTGGTGGTGCACCACGACGGAAACAAGGGCTACGCCGTCGCGACGGAGACGGCGTTGCGAAACACGCCGGGTGAGGTCGTCATGGTCGTGGACGGCGACGGCCAGCACACGATGGCCGACGCGCCGCTCTTCCTGGACGCGATCGCGAAGGGCGCCGACGTCGTCTTCGGTTGGAAGAAGAAGAGGAACGATCCGTGGCCGCGGCTCGTGCTCTCCAAGGGGCTGAACACGCTCTCCGGCTGGATCCTGGGATCCCCGCTGCACGACATCAACGGCGGATGCCGGGCCTTCCGCCGGGACGTGGCCCGCCGCATCGAGATCCGCCACCGGATCAACTTCGTCGGAGACGAGATCTTCGCGCGTTGCCGGATCGCGGGATGGAAGGTCGCGGAGGTCGTGGTCCGCCACTTCCCGCGCGAGGCGGGGCAGAGCATCCACCGGCCGTGGAAGATGCTCGGGACGATTTCGCGGGTCCTGCGCTATCTCTTCGATCTCCGCGCCGAGATCCGGCGCGCCGACTCGATGCGCCGCCTGGTCGGCGCCCGCTAGGAAGGTCCGGGTGGCGCGCATCGCGATCCTCGGGGGGGGGCCGACCGGCCTCGGCGCCGCGTATCGCCTCCGGGAGCGCGGGGTCGACGACTTCGAGATCTTCGAGAGAGCCGGCCACATCGGCGGTCTCTCCTCGAGCTTCGAGGATCCGAAGGGCTACACGTGGGACGTCTCGGGCCACATCATCTTTTCGGGGCACGCGTACTTCAACGAGTTCCTGGAGAAGATGCTCGGCAAGGACGGAGTCCGCCGCATCGACCGGGAGAGCTGGATCAAGTTCGAGGACCGGTACGTGCGGTATCCATTTCAGAACCACCTCTCCTCGCTGCCGGAGCAGGCGATGCTCGAGTGCCTGATCGGGCTCGTCCAGTCGCAGACGATCGACCGGGACCAGGCCTTCCGCAACTTCGAGGAGTGGGTGTTCGCGAAATTCGGCGCGGGCGTCGCGCGGCACTTCATGATCCCGTACAACGAGAAGGTCTGGTCGATGCCCCTGTCGAAAATGGGCTTCTACTGGATCGCGGAGCGCGTGAGCGTCGTCGACTGGAAGAAGGCGCTGGAGACGGCGCTCCTTCCCCAGAACGTGGACTGGGGTCCCAACGCGACGTTCGGTTACCCGGCGACGCGCGGCACGATGGGACTGTGGCTCGCGGTGCTTCCGCACCTCGGCGACCGGGTCCGATACCGGAAGCGGGCGGTCTGCGTGGACGAGGACAAGCGAGAGATCCGGTTCGCCGACGGCTCCTCGGCGGGATACGAGAAACTCCTGACGACTCTTCCCCTGGAGGCGTTCGTGGCGCGGCTGGCGCACGCGCCGGAAGCGGTCCGCGCCGCCTCGAAGAAGCTCCTGTTCAACCGGCTGTTCTCGGTGGGCGTCGGGCTCCGGCGCCCGTCTCCGTCCCCCAAGAACTGGATCTACTTTCCGAACCCGAAGACGCCGTTCTACCGGATGACGTACCTCTCGAACTACTCGCCGGACATCGTCCCCGGCGGCGACACATCGCGCTACTGCTCGCTCCTGATGGAGACGACGTACTCGCGCTTCCGGCCGCTCCCCGGCGGGGACTTCGCGAAAACCGTCATCGACGGGCTGGTCGCCGAGGAGATCCTCCAGCCCGCCGACCTGAAGTTGATCGAGTCGGTCTACCTCATACACGCCGGGCACGCGTACCCGATCCCGAGCGTGGACCGGAACGACGCGCTCGCGGTCATCCAGTCGTACCTGGAGTCGAAGGAGATCTACTCGCGCGGCCGATTCGGCTCGTGGAAGTACGAAATCGGCAACCAGGACCACGCGCTCATGCAGGGGAAGGAAATCGTGGACCGGTGGCTGGACGGAACGGAAGAGAAAGTATTCCGGACCTAGCTTCCGCGGAAGACGAGAAGTTTCCGGATAATCCGACCGTCCGCCTCGCGATTCTTCCGCGAGCGCTGAAGGTCGAGCGCATCCGCGTGGAGATCCTTCGCCTGTACGCGACCGACATCGACAACGTCCATGTTCGAGAGCTCCGGTTCGAGTAGCGCCCGGGCTGATCCGGGCGAGCTCCGCCCTAACCGGGCCCTCGCCGTCGCGCTTCTCGCCCTGGGCCTGATCGTCGCGGCGGCCGCCGAGATGCAGAAGCAGCGGCTGCCGCCGTGGGCGCTGGCTTCGCTCGTCGTGGGCGTTCTTCTGACGGCGGTGTTCGCCGTCCGTTTTCCCCCGCTCCGCGACGATCCGGGCCCGCTCGCGCCTCCCGCCGGACGTCCGAGGCTCTTTCTCCTCGGGATCGCTCTTCTCCTCGCCGCTCTCGCGTGGGTTCACACCGCCGGCGGAATCTACCGCCCGGCGGGGGTCGCGGCGTGGATCGGCGCCACGATCTGCTGGCTCCTCGCGTGGAGCGCGCGGGTCCCCCAGGAGGAGCCGGCGGTGCTTCCGCCGCGCTCCGCCCGGACCGGGCGACTCGCCGCGACCGCGTTCGTCGGGATCCTCGTGATCGGCGCGGGATTCCTCTTCTACCGGCTGAGCGCGACGCCCGCCAACCCGACGAGCGACCACGCCGAGAAGCTCCTCGACGTGCTCGATCTTCTCCATGGAGAGCGTCCGATCTTCTTCGTCCGCAACACGGGCCGCGAGCCGTTCCAGTTCTACTGGACGTTCGCGCTCATCCGCCTCTTCGGCCTTCCCCTGCACTACCTGACCCTGAAGATCGGCACCGGCATCATCGGCCTCCTCGCGCTGCCGGCGCTGTATCTCCTCGGCCGTGAGCTGGGCGGCGTCCCGCTCGGGCTGGCGGTCGCGGCGCTCGCCGCCTGGGGCAAGTGGCCGGTGG
>JBKPMI010000300.1:0-2887 GCA_046732075.1 Acidobacteriota bacterium
TTCATGAGCCGGTCGGGATAGGAGAAGGTCAGGACGACGTCCGCTCCCTCCTGCTCGATCACGAGATCCGAAACCGCGTTGGGTCCGCGCGGCAGCGGCGGTTGCGGGTCGCCCTTCTTGCCGCAGGCGACGGCGACCGGAATCAGTAAGGCGACGAGCGCGGCGCGCCGTCTAGAGGACGTAACGGGACAGATCCTCGTCGCGGACCAGGTCGGCGAGGGCGGTGCGCACGTCGTCGACTCCGATCGAAATGGCGCGGCCCGCGTTCTCCGGTCCGGCGAAGGAGATCTCCTCGAGCAGGCGTTCGAGGATCGTGTGCAGCCGGCGCGCGCCGATGTTCTCGAGAGCGCGGTTCACGCGCTCGGCGTCGCGGGCGATCTCGCGCACGGCCTCGTCCGAGAACGACAGGTCGACGTCCTCCGCCGAGAGGAGCGCGCGGTACTGCTTCAGGAGCGCGTTCTCGGGCTCCGTCAGGATGCGGACGAAGTCCTCCTCGGTCAGCGAGTCGAGCTCCACGCGGATCGGGAAGCGGCCCTGGAGCTCCGGGATCAGGTCCGACGGCTTCGACACGTGGAATGCGCCGGCCGCGATGAAGAGCACGTGGTCCGTCTTCACGAAGCCGTACTTCGTGTTGACGACCGTCCCTTCCACGATCGGCAACAGGTCGCGCTGCACGCCCTCGCGCGACACGTCCGGGCCGCTGCGGTTCGACTCGCGCCCCGCCACCTTGTCGATCTCGTCCAAGAAAACGATGCCGCTCGACTGGGCGCGGTCCACGGCTTCGCGCGCGACCTGCCCCGCGTCGACCAGGCGGCCCTCCTCCTCGGCCTGAAGGATCTCGCGCGCGTCCTTGATCGGGGTCTTGCGCCGCTTCTTCTTGCCGCCGAAGAGACCCGGGAGCATCTCCTTGACGTTGATGTCCATCTCCTCGACGCCCTTGTCGGTCACGATCTCGAAGGAGGGGAACGTCTTGTCCATGACCTCGACTTCGACCAGCCGCTCCTCGAGCCTCCCCTCGCGCAGCAGCTGCCGGATCTGGTTGCGCGTCTGTTCGGCATCCGTCTCGGACGCGGTCGGCGGCGCGAGCAGGTCCACGAGCCGCTGCTCGGTGCGCGTCTTGGCGCGGTCGCGGATCTCGGCGGTCCTCTCGTCGCGAACCATCTGCACCGCGACCTCGGTCAGGTCGCGGATGATGGACTCGACGTCGCGACCCACGTAGCCGACCTCGGTGAACTTCGACGCCTCGACCTTCAGGAACGGAGCGTCGGCCAGGCGCGCGAGGCGACGCGCGATCTCGGTCTTCCCCACACCGGTCGGTCCGATCATGAGGATGTTCTTCGGCAGGATCTCGCGCGACATCTCGGGATCCAGCTGCTGGCGCCGCCACCGGTTCCGGAGCGCGATCGCGACGGCCTTCTTGGCGCGGCCCTGGCCGATGACGAACTTGTCGAGCTCCGCGACGATTTCCCGCGGCGTCCGCGCGCCGGCGACGGGCGCGGTTCCGGCGGTGGCGGCCGCGGCCGCCTCGCCGGGGGCGGTTTCGCCGGGCATCAGGAAGACCACCTCAGATTTCCTCCAGCGTGATGCTGTCGTTCGTGTAGATGTCGATCTCGGACGCGACCAGGAGGGCTTCCCGGGCGAGCTCCGCCGCGGAGAGATTCGGGCAGTGCTTGAGCAGCGCGCGCGCCGCGGCGAGCGCGTAGGGGCCGCCGGAGCCGACCGCGAGGACGCCCTCCTCCGGAGCGATGAGGTCGCCCGTGCCGGAGAGGAGGAGCGAGCTCTTCCGGTCCGCGACGATCAGGAGCGCCTCGAGCTGGCGCAGCATCTTGTCGGTCCGCCAGTCCTTCGCGAGCTCGATCGCGGCGCGCTCCAGGTTCCCGCGGTGCTCGTCCATCTTCGCCTCGAAGCGGGAGAAAAGCGCGAACGCGTCGGCCGAGGACCCCGCGAAGCCCGCGATGACGTCGCCTCCGGCGAGACGGCGAATCTTGGCCGCCGTCTTCTTCATGATCGTGGTGCCGAGGGTGACCTGGCCGTCGGACGCCATGGCCACGTGGCCGTCGTGGCGAACGCAAACGATCGTCGTGGACCGCCATTTTTCGCCCGGATTCATACGAAAACGAGGATACCGCGTTTTCGCGTCACGCCTTCGGGTGCGCTTTCCGGTACACGTCCCGCAGCCGCGCGGCGTCCAGGTGCGTGTACTTCTGGGTGGTCGAGAGCGAGGCGTGGCCGAGCAGCTCCTGGATCGCCCGCAGGTCCGCGCCCGCCTCGAGCAGGTGCGTCGCGAACGAGTGCCGCAGCGCGTGCGGCGAGATCTCGACCGGGAGGCCCGCCGCGCGCAGCCGCCGCTTCAGGAGCCGCGCCATCGAGCGCGTCGTGAGCCGGCCGCCGCGCGAGTTCACGAAGAGCGGCTCGCCGTCGTCCGATGCGGCGTCTTCCGCTCCGCGCCGCCGGGCCCGCCGCGCCGGCAGGTAGGCCGAGAGTGCATCGCCGGCCGCCTCGCCGAAGGGCGCGATGCGCTCCTTGTTCCCCTTCCCGATCACGCGGAGCAGCCGCGCGGAGAAGTCGACGTCCTCCAGGTCGAGGCCCGCGGCCTCCGAGACCCGCAGGCCCGTCGCGTACAGGAGCTCGAACAGCGCGCGGTCGCGCTCCGGGAACGAACCCTCCTCGTCCACTTCCAGCAGCCGCTCGGTGTCCGGCTGCGTCATCGCCCGCGGCAGCGTGCGCGGGAGCTTCGGCGACGGAAGAGCGCGCGCCGGGTTCTTCTCGACGTGCCCCTCGCGGCACGCCCACCGGAAGAACGACCGCAGCGTCGAGAGGTGCCGCGCGAGCGATCGGCTCGCGAGATGCGACCGGTGGAGCGACGCCAGGTAGGACCGGACGGCGA
>JBKPMI010000301.1:0-6126 GCA_046732075.1 Acidobacteriota bacterium
CCGGGCTTGAGCCTCTCCAGGAGCAGGTCCTGCAGGCGGTTCGAGTTCGCGAGCGCGCGTCGCAGGCCGGCGGGAGCGTCGGTCTCCCCCTCCCGTAGGACGTATCCGACGTGCTGGGTGTCGGTCGCGAGGCCGAGGGCGTGAATGCCGAAGTCCGAGTGCAGGTGATCGCCCCGCTGGATGACGACCTCCCCCTTCTCTCCCACGATGGCCGCAGGCTTCACGCCGCGGCGCTGGACGTCCACGGTCGGCGAAAACCACTCGCCGAGCCCCAGGTCGTTCACCCGCTGCCGCAGCCACCACTCGACGTCCGCGGTCGTGGTCTTCCCCGGAGTGATCACCTCGTTCGAGAAGGCGCGGGCGAGAAGCCCGTGGGAGATCCGCATCAGGTTCCGGTAAGCCGGGATCATTTCGGGCACGCGGATCTCGAGGTACTCCAGCGGCAGTTCCTCGGCGCGGACGATCTTCGCGGTCCACGGCCCGAGCGCCTCCTCCAGCTGCTCCCGCTCGCCGGCCGAGAGCCCGTCCGAGAACGCGTGCGTCTGCGAGATGTCGATCGCGATCCGCTCGGGCTTGCGCTCGTCGACGACCTTCCGGAGGAGCGCCCACTGCGCCTTCCCCCACAACTCGCGCGTCTCGAGGTCCGGGTCGTGGTACACCGTGTAGAGCCCGCCGTTCGACCCGCCGCCGAGCGCGAGGCGTTCGACGCCCTTTTCGGGGCCGCGGTCCGTGAAGACCAGGATCGTGCGGCGGCGCGCCGCGAAGAGCGACGGCGAGACGAGCGAGCGGAAGACCGGGTCCTCGTTGTACTCGCGGTTCGCCACGATCCACATGGAGACTCCGTGCTTGCGCATCAGCGTGGGCAGCACCTGCTCCAGCCGCGTCTTGAGCCAGGCCTGGCGAATGGCGTGCTGCTCGCGCAGCGGGGGGACGGTCGGCGCCGGATCGGCCGCGCCCGCCGTCCGCGCCAGGAGCAGCGCCGCCGCGAAGAGGACCGGGAGTGCTCGCCTCACCGGATCCGCAGGACCTTGACCGGCTCGAGCTCGACCTCGCCGCCGAAGCCGGACCGGGGATCGTGCTCCATGCCGCCGGTCAGGTACTCGCGCAGGCCCGGCCGGAACTCCCGCCACTCCCCGTCGAACACGACCACCGTTTCGGAGACGTCGCCGACGTTGTCGCGTGACAGGCTCTTCAGCTGGTCGCGCGTCAGCGGAGGGTGCTCCATCCAGCCGCCGGCCGCGAGCGCCTCGAAGCGTCCGGCCAGGAATCGCCCCCACCAGAGCGGCAGGTGAACGAGGGGTTTGCGCCGCTTGCCGACGACGGTCGCGATCTCGCGGTAGATCTCGTTCAGCGTGAAGACGTCGGGACCTCCGACCTCGAAGGTCCGGTGAATCGTCTCGGGCTTCTCGAGGGAGTCCGCGAAGACGCGCGCGACGTCGTAGACCGACACCGGCTGGAAACGGGTTTCGCCCTTCCCGATGACCGGAATGAAGAACGGGTTCTTGCGGACGATGGGCGCGAGGAGCGAGACGAAACCGTCGCCCGGGCCGAACACGATCGAGGGGCGGAAGATCGTCCAGTCGAGGCCGGACGCGGCGATCGCCCGCTCGCCGGCGGCCTTGGTCCGCGAGTACTCGGACGGCGCGTCCTCGGAGGCGCCCATCGCGCTCATGTGGAGGAGCCGGCGGACGCCGGCGTCTCCCGCGGCAGCCGCCACGTTCTCCGCGGCCTGACGGTGCATCCGGTCGAACGTCTGCTGGCCCCGCTCGTGGATGATCCCGACAAGGTGGATGACCGCGTCCCGGCCGCGCAGGGCCGAGACGACGGACGGCGGATCGAGGACGTTGCCGCGGATCCTCTCCACCGGCCGGTTGAAACGGTTGCGCGCGGCGTCCGGATTTCTCGCGAGCACCGCGACGTCGTGGCCGCGCCGGCAGAGATGGTTGACGAGGTGCGTCCCGACGAAGCCGGTGCCCCCCGTGACGAGAATTCTCATAAGCAGGTTTTCGGTATCCGGTGTCAGGTGCCAGTCGGGCCCGAAGAATACCCGAAGAGGTCGCTGACGACCGGCTCTCCCTTTTCGACTCGCTCCCGCGCGATGCGGCGGGCATCGCCCAGTCGGGCGAGGTCGTGAATCGGATCGGCGACGCGCATTGCGGGCAGCCCCGACTGCCGCGTCCCGAGGAGGTCGCCGGGCCCGCGGGTCTCCAGGTCCCGTTCCGCGATCGCGAAACCGTCGGACGTCTTCTCCAGGATTTCGAGACGCGCCTTCGCGTCCTCGGTCGCGCGGGGGCCGACGACGAGCGCGCACCAGGACGGCCGCTCCGCCCGGCCGACGCGCCCGCGGAGCTGGTGGAGCTGCGCGAGCCCGAAGCTCTCGGCGTTCTCGATCACCATGAAGGTCGCCTCCGGGACGTCCACGCCGACCTCGACGACGGTCGTCGAGACGAGGATCCCGACCCGGCCGGCCCCGAAGTCGCGGAGAACCTGGTCGCGCGCCGCCGGCACGAGCCGGCCGTGGAGGATGCCGACGCGCGCCGTCGGGGCCAACGTCTCGATGCGCGCCGCGGTCTCGCGGGTGGCGGCGACGTCCCGCTCCCCCTCGTCGATTGCCGGGACGATCACGTACACGCGCTCTCCCGCCGCGACCCGTTCCGCAGCGAAGCGGTAGATGCGCTCGCGGTCGGACTCCTCGCGCACCCGCGTGACGACGGCCGCGCGTCCCGGCGGTTTCTCGTCGAGCACCGAGACGTCGAGCTCCCCGTAGATTGCCCAGGCGAGCGACCGCGGGATCGGCGTGGCGGTCATGACCAGGACGTGCGGGGACTTGCCCTTCCGGAAAAGGCGCGACCGGTGCGCCACGCCGAACCGATGCTGCTCGTCGACGACGACGAGAGATAGCCGCCGGAATTTGACCGGCGTCTCGACCAGGGCGTGGGTGCCCACGAGCACGTCGATCGCCCCGGCCTCGAGCGCCGCGAGCAGGGATCGCCGCGCCGGACCGCGGACCCGGCCGGTCAGGAGAGCGAGGCGGACGCCGGCGCCGCCGAGGAGCTTCGCGAGCGTCTCGGCGTGCTGCTCGGCCAGAACCTCGGTCGGGGCCATCAACGCCCCCTGCGTCCGGTTCCGCGCCGCCAAGAGCAGCGCGAGGGCGGCGACTGCGGTCTTTCCGCTGCCGACGTCCCCCTGAAGGAGGCGCGCCATGGCGCGGCCGGACCCGAGGTCCTCCGCGATCTCCCGGACCGCGCGCTTCTGCGCACCGGTCAGCTTGAAGGGCAGTGCCGCGCGGGCGTCCCGCCGCAGCGCCTCGTCGGCCACGAGCCGGATCCCGGGCCGCTCGTGCAGCCGGGCGCGCCGCTCTTCGATCCGGGCGGCGAGGACGAGCAGCTCTTCCTGGACCAGTACGTCGCGCCCGCGCTCGGCGTCATCGGGCTCGACCGGGAAATGGACCGCCTCGAGCGCGCGACGCATCTCGTCCGGCGTCGTGGACGCAACCGCGAATTCGGGCGAGAGGGCGTCGAGAACGCGCCGCACGAGAGTCCTCCAGCGCCGCGACGGCAGGTCCGCGGCACGGTGATAGATCGGAACCACGCGGCCGGCGTGCAGCGGGTCGGTCTCCTCCCCCGCCTCGAAGAACTCCGTCTCGGGGTTCTCGATCCGCATCTCTCCCTTTGGACCCGCGACCGGCGCGCCGTAGAGGACGCCGGCCCGGCCGGAGCCGAGCGCTTGCGCGAAAGACGGATACCGGTTGTGCCACACGACGCGGACCGCCCCCGTCCCGTCGTCGGCGACCGCCTCGACCCGCAGGTTTCCCCGGCGCATCCGGAACGAGCGGACGCCGCCGAAACGCACGAGGAGGGTGGCGGGCTCTCCCCACGCGAGGTCGGCCACCGAAGAGAATCGGCGGCGATCCTCGTAGCGGAAGGGCAGCGCGAGCAGGAGGTCTGCGACTGTCGCGAAGCCGGCGGCGGCGAGGCGGCCGGCCAGGGCCGCGCCGAGACCCGGGATGCGGGAGACGGGATCCCGGAGCGTCAGCTCGCCGGCCGCACGTCGCTCCCGCTCGTTCGGGACCGCCGGGCCCGCGGAGACGTCGGCCGGCGCCGCCCTAGGCTCCCGCGGTTTCGAGCGTCAGGGTGACGAGGCCGAAGCGGAGCTCGTCCCCGCCGGAAACCGGCACGGGCGTTCCGGTCGTGACCCGGGAGCCGTTGACGAAAGTCCCGTTCATCACGCCGATCTCCTCCATCAGGTAGAGCTTCCCGGCCATCGGATAGATCTTCGCGTGCCGGCGGGACGTCGAGCGCTGCGGGTCGAGCGCCGCGAGGTCCACGTCCGGGTTGATGCCCGTGACTGGATCGCCGCGGCCGATCAACGTGTCCCCCTCCGGGTGGAGGAAGAACGCGGCAGCGCCCGCGGCGCCCACGAGCCGGAAGCCGCTCGGTTCCGGGGAGGCGCGGTGCCCGTGCTCGGCCGGCCTCTCGATCTCGGGAACGGCGTGGCCGATCGAGCGCTCGAGCATTTCGGTCACCTCGCGGACGCGGCGCGAGAGCTTCCGCATCATCCGGACCGCGATCTCCGTGTTGCTCTTCAGCATCGCGTCGAACGTGGCGCCGTTGATCCGGACGAGCTCCACGTCCGTCTTCGCGCGGGCCGACGCGGTGCGGGGCAGGTCCTCGAGGACGCTCATCTCGCCGAAGAAGTCCCCCTTTTCAAGCGTCGAGAGAACGCGGGTCTCCCCGCCGATCTCCTTCAAGAGCTCCACCGTCCCGGACTGGACGATGTACATCTCGGTCCCGATCTCCCCTTCCGAAAAAATGATGTCGCCCATCGGATGGGTGACGAGGTACCGCTCGAACGGGCTCTTCGGCGTGCCCGGTCCGGTCCGGAAGACGGCTTTCACGACCGCCTCATTCGACCGGGATCTCGGGGAACTCGACGCGTCCGGTGTCCGTATCGACGCGCACGCGCGATCCCAGGGGAAGCGTGCGGGTGGCGTCGAGGTGGCCGGCCGGGAATCCCTGGATCGTCGGGAACGGCGCCCCCGCGAACCGGCGCCGCAGCCAGGCGCGAATCTCGTCGGGAGACTCCACGCCCTCGCGCCGGCCCGGCGCGACCGATCCGATCAAGATGGCCTCCAGTCCATCGAATGTACCGGACCGTTCCAGTTGGGTCAACATTCGATCCAGCCGGTAGATCTCTTCCCCGATGTCCTCCCAGAAAAGGACGCATCCGGCTCCCCCGACCGCCTCGGGCGTCCCGCACAGCGACGCGAGCAGCGACAGGCAGCCGCCGACGAGGGGCCCCTCGCCGCGGCCGGCGCAAACGACGTCGTCCGGCGGGACCGCGTGCGGCGCCGGAGGTCCGCCCGAGAGGATCTCCTCCCAGTCGAGCGATCCCCCTCCGGCCATCTGGATCCCGACGAGCGGACCGTAGAAGGTGACGAGCGGCGCGTGGGTCGCGATCCAGGCGAAGAGCGCCGTCAGGTCGGATCCTCCGAGGTGGATCTTCGGGTTCGCGCGGATTTCCGCCGGGTCGAGATACGGGAGAACCCGGGACGCGCCGTATCCGCCGCGCGCGAAGAAGATCGCCTCGATCGCCGGGTCGGCGACGAGCTCGCGATAGCCCGCGGCGCGCTCCGCGTCGGTTCCCGCGAGGAAGCCGTCGCGCCGGCGGAGGTTGGATGCCTCGACGGTCCGGTACCCCGCCGCCCGCAGGCGGGCGAGTCCGAGATCGAGCCGCGATTCGTCCACCGGTCCCGACACCGCGGCGACGCCGATGGTCGCGCCGGGCCGAAGGCGAGGCGGCTTCAGAAAGGAAGGCATCGAACCCGATCGCATCGCGAAGAGTCTCCGCGAAGTAACCGAGCGGAGGAGCTTCGCGATGCGGGAGCGAGAGCAAGCGAGGGATCAGGCGCTCGGTCGAGCCGGGTTTGGCGAGCCGAGCGCCGGTGCCGAGGAAGGCAGACCCCGAGCGACGCGATCGCGACGAAAGAGTCCGAGTGGGCCGGTAAGCCGAATTCTGTGACCCGGTCACCCGGGCCTGCGATCATTCCTCTCGTCCCGGGGTCTCCCCCGGGCTCGAGCAGCCGACCCGGAGACGGTCCGCCTGTTGGCGGATCGGGACGGGCGC